>JBILTA010000620.1:0-3617 GCA_044371785.1 Pirellulaceae bacterium
GTATCAAAGGCCTAACACCTAAATCGCGTTTCACAACTCAGAGAGTTCCCACTCGTGGAGTCCACGGCCTGTGGTACCTAGTCGTTCAGTCAAACCTTCGCCAGGATACATTTTGCAAGCCCGGATTTCACTCGGGTTGCAACACAATAGAGTGAGTGAACAATCACGGATTGAAATCACTAAAAAGAATGCCCCGTGACACACATCCTACATCTAGAACCTACTCGAAGATCTTACGAGCGATCGAAAGCCAATCGACTTTCTCACTACGTTTGTATCCAGTAAAGAAATAGGCTTTTTGGTGATCGACGATTCGCAAAGCGTCTTTTCGGCGCCGAGCCAACTGCTCCATACGCCCCTTTTCAGTGTAGGTCAGCACCAAATACTCATCTTCGGTCGTGATGCTCTTAACCATCCAGATAGCCGCATCAACCCGTAACTCGGCCAACTGAAATAAACGCAAAGTTTCGCGCGGTATATCTCCAAATCGATCCAACAGCTCTAAACGTAAGTCTTCTAATTGCCGGATGTCATCCAAGCGAGTGAGTCGACGATACAAGTCGATCTTGTGCCGCATTTCGGGGACATAGTTCGATGGGATAAAGGCTTCCACCGGTAGATCGATATCAACTTCCGTTGTAATTTTCGGTGCTTGGTGCGTCAAATTGCGGACAGCATTTTCTAGCATCTGGCAGTAGAGCTCATACCCTACCGCAGCAATATGGCCACTCTGTTGTGTCCCCAATAGATTCCCTGCTCCCCGAATCTCCAAGTCTCGCATCGCAATTCCGAAGCCGGCACCGATATGACTATACTCTTCGATCGCATGCAATCGTCGCGATGCGTCGGGGCTCAAGTGTTTGAACCGATCAACCAGCATATAGCAATAGGCTTGATGCTTATAGCGTCCAACACGACCACGCAACTGATGTAACTCGGCTAAACCATAGCGGTCCGCTTCATCAATAAAGATCGTATTCGCATTAGGAATATCGAGCCCACTTTCAATGATCGTAGTTGCTAAAAGAATATCGTAGCGATGTTCGATAAAATCGATCATCACTTTTTCGAGATGATGTTCGGGCATCTGACCATGTCCGATAATCAACCTGGCTTCCGGCGCAATTCGCTGTAAACGAGCCGCCAAGGTTTCGATATCTTGTATGCGATTATGAACGAAATAAACTTGTCCATCGCGATTCAATTCACGCATAATTGCATTGCGTATCAAGTTGTCATCGAAACGAACCACGCGAGTTTCAACACTGAGTCGATCTTCTGGGGGCGTCTCCAAATTAGAGATATCGCGTACACCAATTAATGACATGTGCAATGTTCGAGGGATGGGCGTTGCCGACAATGTGAGCACATCAACATTGGTGCGAATCGTCTTAAGTCGCTCTTTTAACTCGACTCCGAAACGCTGCTCTTCATCGATAATGATAAGGCCCAAGTTGTAGAATTGCACATCCTTAGAAGCCAAGCGATGTGTGCCTACGACGATATCCACACGGCCCGCTTCAATTTCAACCAACGTTTGCTTTTGCTCTCCCCCGGTCGAAAAGCGACTCAGTTTGGCGATCGTAAAGGGAAACTCGGCGAAGCGTTCTTGGAATGTTTTGAAATGCTGCTCAGCGAGTACCGTGGTTGGAACGAGCACAGCGACTTGATATCCGCTATCAACAGCCTTGAAAGCGGCCCGCATAGCGACTTCCGTTTTACCGAATCCTACGTCACCGCAGATCAAACGATCCATGGGCCTGGCAGCCTGCATATCTGATTTCGTAGCAGCTATTGCCGAGATCTGATCGGTCGTTTCTTGATAAGGGAACGACGCATCAAACTGAGCCTGCCATACACTATCGGCTTCGAAGGCAACCCCAGGTAGCGACTTGCGGCGAGCCTGCAAATCGAGATACTCGGCTGCCATATCCTGCACAGCGCGTTGAGCAGCCTTCTTTTGTCGCTGCCAAGTTTGACTGCCAATGCGGGCTAGCTTCGGCTTGGACTTCGTTCCGCCGATGTAACGCTGAACCAAATCGATCTTCGACGCCGGCACGTAAAGCTTGGCTTTCTCATCGAATTCGATCTCTAAATGTTCCTGCTGCAAGCCGTGCCGATCGAGCATCGCCATGCCGCGATAGACGCCAATACCATGCGAAAGGTGAACGACCAAATCCCCTTCACGCAAATCGAGAAAGCTATCGATGGCTTTCGATTGAATTCTCTTCGTGGGACGCCGCAACATCGCCCGCCGGAAAAGCTGAGTGGCACTGAGCACCAGCTTACCATCAGGCAATATCTCGAAGCCTGCCGACAGTTGTGCGATGGCAATTTTGACTTGACCTGATGCAAAAGCACGGCTTTCGACCAAAAGTTCCCGCAACCGCTTCGCTTCGCCTTCATTGACTGCGACCAGCAGTGTCGGGCGTTTGGCAGCCGCTTTATCGATGTCCTTCGCTAAGGTTTCCAATTCGGCCGTGTAACGCTGGACGTCGCCGATCGGCACGCGGAGCAGTTCCCCCTGGTAACCTTCCGCTGCAATCTGATAGCCGAGAACAAAATCGCTAGCTTGCAAACGGGCCAGAACACTTGCGGGTGGATGAAATCGCTCAGGAAAAGGGATGCGATGCAAGAAGGCATCGGTCGTATGCAGAATCACATTCGGCTCGTACAAGAACGAGACGAATTCTGGCGGCAAATAATCTAACAGTGTACTGCTGGATTTGACACTTGGCTTCGCAGCCAAAAGGGTCACGGATTGCAATGCTTCCAAGCTACGTTGCGTCCCGATATCAAATCGGCGTATCGATTCAACTTCATCATCGAACCATTCAACACGAATCGGATCGGGCATATCCCCAGCATAGACGTCAATGATACCACCGCGTGAGGCAAATTCCCCAGCAAGCTGAACCGAAGTGGTGGCATGATAGCCTGCCTCCACCAACCATGTCCTCAGTTCGTTTTGAGGAAGCCGCTTACCCACCGATAGCACTATGCCTTGAGCCTGCATTTCATCTGGGCTGGGCACTCGTCCGATCAGGGCAACCAAAGTCGTGACAACGATAGGGGGCCTATCATCCGCCGTTTTATGATTATGAACCAAAATACCCTGACGATAACGATGCAGAGTACTAAGCACCTGATTGCGCTGAGTTGTTTCGCGCTGCAATAGCGATTCCAGTTCCGTTTCTTCGCTGACGGGTGGGAAGTAGAGCAGGGGACGATCGGTGAGTTGACCTAACTCTTCGAAAACGGTTTCCGCTTCATTAACATGCCCAATTACGATGAGCCAGGGAGTCTTGTCGGCCGAGCAGGCAAGCGATGCGGTAACGGCCGCAACGGTTCCCGGCCAAATACCTTCCAAAGAAATGACTTTCGAGTCATTTAGTATTTGGAGTGCGCGCAGCATTTCCCGATGATTCGACAACTCGTGAATCACTTCGCTCAAGGGCGCTCCAGAGGATACTTCCTCTGAGCCATTGGTCGCTGCCATTCCGTATCCTGGTCTGTTAGTATATTGGGATCCGTTCCAAAATAGTTTATCGTATCTGACAATCCGTGTGGCGGCCTGTCACGATTCCGCTGCTACCCATCACTACGAATCCGATTTT
>JBILTA010000103.1:0-11534 GCA_044371785.1 Pirellulaceae bacterium
ATTTATGGCGAGGCTAACCATCGGCGCTACCCACCCATAAAATCGCACGATCATCGAAGCGGCGAGCGTTTGATATCCCACCCAAAGAACTTTTACCGAGCCGCGATGAGTGGGTAAAACATCGACTATATCGCAATACGTACAACTGTACGTATTGTATCTCAAGACTCAGTTCTCCGCAGGAATCACTCACGCCTGCAAGAAGCGAAGAATTGGCTTCATGCCGTCTCTTTGCAAGTTATGACGTGGCTAGCTAGCACGCTAACGCCTTCTCAACCAATATGGTGCCGCGATAAATATGAAGAATCTAGCAATCGCTCGTACCAAGTAGAATCGCTTAAGCCATCTGCCATTTCTTGCGTAGCCACCACTCCACCACCAACAACATCGCAAAGAAACTCAAGTAGGTCCATTGATCTATCGCCTTATCCCCCAAACGACGAGCCAACTCCACTTCAGTCTGTTGCGATTGCAATCGCCGCACTAAGGATCGTACTGCTTCTGCAACGCTTGTCCCATCCACTAAAACTCCACCTGAATCTTTGGTGCTTTCAGCCATCTGAGCCAATAACTGCCAGTCAGGAATCGGATTGGCCAACTCCACCGAATTGTCCAACACCAAAAATGGTAACTCGGCTTTGAGCGGCTTTGCATTTGCACCTTCAGCAGTACGCTGAGTGGTTGCTCGCAGTTTATAGATCCCCGCTTCTCCCTCAACTGTCCAATTGCCTTCGAGAATATCACTCCCTCTCTTCGTCGTCTTGACTTGCAGGAGTGTTCCATCTGGCTTTTCAATCACCACTTCAACATTAGAGGGTATTTCTTGCTGACCTGTCCCAGCTTGCCAGCGTACTCGGAATGTAGCGTTTTGCTCTCGATACAACCGCCGCTGATCCATCGTAATACTCAAGCCTTCTTCGATACGATCTCTACCCAAAACCCACAACAATGCCTGCCGCCAAAACTGCTTGTGGACTTGCTGTTCACCGTGCAACCACCATTTCCAAGTCGAATCTCCCGCCATCGCCAGGACACGACCTTGCTCTACGCCAGCAGCCACCATTAAAGCCTGATCTTTATCTCCAACCGCGATGATTTGTATTCCCGGCAACTGCTTGACATTCAACCATCGATTCGCACCATCCAATGCAGGCAACTTTTGCCAAAGCTCATCGTTCTTCTGGATATCACTCGCTAACTGTGTTACGGGATGCGTCCCACTGGGCCTCAGCTTCACTTCGCCTTCCCAATGCAATTGCGGTAAGACCGGCTGTCCGAACGGTTGTTGTATCCCACCACGTAATTGCAACGGCACGATATCAGCTAAGGGAGTACTACCAAAGCCACCGCCGTCGTATGCATGAAATCCACCCAGCATCAACAACCCAGCCCCATTCTCAACTCGCTTCTTCAGAATCTCCAATTGCTCACGTCCCAAGGCAGCGGAATCAATATCACCAAGGATAAAAGCATCGTACTCTTCACCCTCCAACACAGCCCTCAGATCAATCGGCCAACGCTCACGAGTACTGGGAGGTAGAATCAAAAAATCTAACTGTATATCGGGTGATGCATTGATACTACGTCGAAGAAACACTTGCTCTTGTCGTGGCTGTCCCTCGATATACAGAGCACGTACACCGCCACTTTTTACCGTGACAAAACTCGTTGCTACATTATTGGTCGTAATCGCCTCATTTGCTTGACTCTCCGCTTGAATTACCACTCGATACTCACCTGGATCAGGAGCAGTGATCGGTATTGAAAATGGTAAGGCTTCATCCGGCTCGCGAGGCGAAATCTGTCTTGTGTCTAAAATTGTCGAAGTCCCATCACTGCCAACCAACGAAATTTGCAACGGAATTTGTGAACCAACCAAACCCCGCAATCGCAGCGTTCCCTTAATATCAAGGCGATTCCGCGAGAAAACTTCCATCTCTTCCACAACACCTTCAATTGCAATATCTCGACTATCAGCATTTCCACCGCGTGGCCCATTCCCCACTGCAATAATGGGCTGATCCATCTGCCCCATCTGTCTGGCAATCTGCAAAGGATCATAATTCGAGTTGTCCGCTGTTATCGTTCCATCTCCCAC
This sequence comes from Pirellulaceae bacterium, assembly GCA_044371785.1. Classification (GTDB taxonomy): domain Bacteria; phylum Planctomycetota; class Planctomycetia; order Pirellulales; family Pirellulaceae; genus JAFLCP01. The sequence goes on from JBILTA010000103.1 coordinate 2,099, forward strand.
AAAAACCAAGCCGGCCATTGGGCTTTCGGTTTTCATCGTCGTCAACTCGAATAGCGATTTCCCAATATCAGTTACCTTCCCGATCGGTTGCGTCGGTAGCTCGACCGCCCCTTCCGCATTGACGGGCAACGGTCTAAGTTGTCCATCGTAACCATAAACGACTAAATCCAAATCCTCTTTCGACTGGCCAGCGATAGATGCGATCTCACTCCAAATCTCTTGCTGCTTCTTCCAACGACTCAAGCCACTGGTATCGCTGGGCAATTGTTGACTAGCGGAAAAATCGAGCATCACCGCTAACGTAGCGCGTTGCGATTTAAATTGGCTCCAGACCATTCCCGGTCGCAACATCGCAAAGATAACCAGCAAAATCAACATCAGTCGAATGGCGATCAAAACACGTCGTCGCATTGGGCTCGCTGATGCAAATTGCGGCTTGATCCACAAACCAGCCAATAGTAATACGGCGACGGCGACGACTAACCACCAACTACCGAGCAGAGGTTCAAAGCTCCAGGAGGTCATGCAGTCACACGCCCCCTAGAACTCTTCACTTTACCTCCGCCAGGATTCCATTGATAAAACCGATTGGCCATCCACTGTTCACCAAACAACAACGCACAGACTAGGAGCATCAAGAATGGAAAAAGCTCCCTACCGTAACGCGCTTCACCGACACTTTTTTCCACTTCACTAAGGTCGCGAGCCACTCGGCAATTCTCTCCCCCCAGTATCCCTTCTAACTCACCAACTGGAATGCGCTGTAATTCCGATACGCTGGCAATCGAGTTCACCGAAACACTACGCACAACCGGTCGGTCCGTTACGCCTCGCAGGCGATAGACCCCCGGCAACTGGAGATTAGGAATGAGCACACTTCCCGAACGCACATCCAACTTGGATGTATCACCTCGCGGCGTAAACAAACGATATTGTTCCGGAAACCTTTCGCTGGGGTTATTGAGCACAGCGGACTGGCCAACGTTATAATTGTTTTTCTCATCCGCCGAGCCTGCAAGATATCTAATGCTGCCGAGAATTAAACCATAGGTCGGCCACCACTCCGTCGAGCTGGTTAACTCGTTCCATGGATTTCGTTCGCTAACATTGATCGGTTCTGGAACAATGGTTGTCCACGTGACGATTCGTCCTCGGCCCCGACTTTGTTCAACGATTGCGGGTAGGCCACTGAGGCTGTAACGCACTAACGTCTGAGGCACCGCACCGGTCGTGCTTTCCTTTAACTCCAAGTCCCAATGTCGAAATACGGGCAATGCGGAAAAAGGAGCGTCCGCCACACGGCCACCGAAAAACTGAAAAATCGCGTGATTAGGGCGATCAGGCACAAAATACACCGAACGATCATTGGTTGCTCTGCGCGAAATGCGCTCGGGTACTCCCGGCAAAAGCTTAACCACTGCCGATTGCTTGATGTTCTCAGCATTGCCAATTTTTGGCCCCATCACGATCATCAGCCCTCCACCATCCTGAACATATCGATCGATCTTGACCACATCGGCTTCTGTCATTCCCGCTGGGTCAAGAAGAACGGCAACCTCATACTTTTCTAGCGGAAAATTCTTCAGCTCGGTTAGATCACATTCGTCGACAATTTGACTACTACTGGCCGACAATATCGTTGCCAAAAGCCCACGCTCTTCGGAACGATCTCCAACCACCAACAACTTACCTACTTCACCAACATTCAATGTCAAATACCGCACATCATCCATAGAAAGCGGATCACCACGCTCTAATCGAACGCGATAATTCTGTGTACCCTGCGATAAATCGCGGATCTCAAACTTGAGAGCAGCCGATGTTTCGGTCGTAAGATCCACGAACTGACGTTGCACAACATTCGCTTCTGGAACGACCAACTTACCATCTCGAATCATCGGTAAGTTGGGATCATCTTTTTCTACCAACAACTCAACGGCTACTTTATCGCCACTGGTTTCTATTGTCCGTGCGATGTTCGCCTCAATAGTAACCGCTCCACCTGGTGCCAATTGCGATTGGCTTAATTCCAAATTACCAACGGACCAATTCTGAAGGCTTTCAACCCCCACGTCCATGATCTGCAATAGAACCGCTGGCTTGGCCGCAAACAACTCCTTCAAACCCGCCTGATCTGCTCGATCCCAACTATTGCGAGTCATATCCGTTACCACATAAACTTCACGTCGTTCCAACTCATCGCCTCGTACCAATTGAACTCCGCGCTGAATCATCTGCGGTAAATCAACCGATTGGTACTGAATTTCGATTCGCTCTAATTGTCTCAACGCGGAACTGCGATCCAATGCAAACTGACCTGTAGGCTGCGTGAGGATCGCTATTTTGCTTTCGCTTGGAAGTTTTTGTATTAGCTCCGCCACAAGTTCTTTTGCTACATCCAAGCGACTCTGATTCGAAAATTTGTATTCCATCGTTGGACTAGTATTGATAATCACTACGGCAGCAACGGGAGAATCTTGTTCAAGGGCAGGGGGTGTTGCACCTCGAGTTACGGTTACAGCACTCCACCCAAGCGTGACTAACCACAGCACCCCAGAAACCACTCCCGTAATCGCTACAATCGAAGTGGGACGCCGCCCAGCGAGGGCGATCAGAAATGCAATGGTGGCTAATACCGCCAACAAACCAACACCACCCACGGCCAGCCAAGTCGCTAACATATCGCTATGCACATTGGGACGAGCCAACGCACAAGCCATCAGCAACAATACCAAGCCACGCAATGCCAAGAGTAACCATTGGCGAACCTGCCATGATCGTCGATGCGTCTGCACCGTTTGCTTAACGAACCGCAATGCAGGAAAGGTAATCGGTTTCGGTGGCCGCTGCGACCATAAGTGCAATAGGACTGGCACCAACGCCAGCAATCCACCAGCTAACAAAGATAGATGCAAAAACGTCATCGTTTAGCCCCTATCTTTGCGTTTAAGTAGATACTCCATCAAAGCCTTATCATAGGCCATGCCAGTATCCAACGGGACATAATCGATTCTCGCCTCCGAGCATGCTTTTTTTAATTCATCGCGATAGGCACGCACTTCATCGCGATACTGCTGACCAACCACATCAGCATCCACCGGCATCGACTGACCACTTTCGGGATCCGCCAACAACACGTTCCCCGAAAACGGAAAACTTACTTCGGCCTCATCGAGAATATGAAACACTATGACGTCATGCCCCGAGAATCGCAACAAACGGAGCGCGGCCAAGGTCTCTTTGGTATCACCCAATAAGTCGCTAAAGATCATCACTAAACTGCGATGACTGATCATCGCGGCCAATTGCTTTACCGCTGCTGCGACATCGGTCTGACCCGTCGCCTTAATCTTCGTCAATAAGCTAAGTATATTTGGTAGCTGACCTTTTCGACTCTTGGGCGGTAAACTCGCGCGGATCTTCGAATCAAACGTCACCACCCCGACCGGATCTTGCTGCATGATCATCAAATAAGACAACGCCGCTACCAAACAAATTGCATAGTCAAGCTTTGTTAGTTGTTGCCGGTAGGTGTAAGCCATCGACTGACTAAGATCCACCATCAAATAACCAGTTAAATTCGTTTCCGATTCAAACTTCTTGACGTAGTATTTTTCGGTCTTGGCATAAGCCAGCCAATCGATATCTTTCGGATCGTCACCCGGCACATATCGACGGTGCTCGCTGAATTCAACCGAGAAGCCTTGAAACGGACTGGCATGCAAACCTTGCAAAAATCCACGGACCACCATCTGCGCACGCAAATCAAGTCGCTTGATTTGTGCGGCTAATTCTGGCTTTAGGTATTGCTCAACAGCCGTCATACACGCCGGTCGTTCTTTGAAAAGACGTCGTTCGATAAAGAGAATGGTGAAACGAACGTTACTCTGCTTTACTCCTGAACTGGTGGAGGTACCGGCGCGTTAGCAAACTTTGGTATCTCCGGTTCAGGAATATCTTTTAGCAACCGTTGGATCATTTTGTCCGTCGTGATTCCTTCCGCTTGAGCTTGGAAGTTTGTGCTTACACGATGTCGCAATACGGGGATCGCGATTCGGCGAATGTCATCAATGGCTACACTAAAACGGCCATCCATAGCGGCAATCGCTTTACCACCCATGATAAGAAACTGACCCGCACGCGGCCCAGCCCCCCAATCAACCATCTCACGGACATACGGAGGAGCACGATCATCGCTCGGACGTGTCGCTCGCACCAAGTGAGCCACATATTTCACAATGAAAGGACTCACCGCTACACTTTGAACCAGCTTCTGAATATTCAAAATCAACCGCCCCGACAGTACCTTATTAACTTCAGGTTTTTCGTGGCGCGTCGTCGCTAACAAAATCTTTTCTTCCTCATCCGCTGATGGATAGCCCACTTTGATGTTGAACATAAATCGGTCCAACTGTGCTTCCGGCAATGGATAGGTACCTTCTTGTTCGATCGGATTCTGGGTCGCAATCGTAAAGAAGGGTTCGGGCAATGTATAGGTCGCGCGTCCCACTGTCACTTCTCGCTCTTGCATCGCTTGCAATAATGCAGCTTGCGTTTTCGGCGGAGTACGGTTGATTTCGTCGGCCAACAGGATATTGGTAAAGATTGGCCCCTCGACAAATCGAAACTCTCGCTTACCAGCCGCATCCTCATCCAGAACGTTCGTCCCCGTAATGTCGCTGGGCATTAAGTCAGGCGTAAACTGAATACGCTTAAAGGAAACATCGAGAATTCGAGCTAACGAACTTACCATCAATGTTTTGGCAAGCCCCGGGACACCCTCGAGTAGACAATGCCCCCGCGTGAAAATCGCCGCAAACAACTGCTCGACTACCTCATCCTGGCCAATAATGACTTTGGCCAATTCCTGTCGCATCGCATCCCGATGTTCGCGAAACTCACGCAACAAATCCCCCACGTTGCGTGCCTTCGCCGGCGCTTGTTTTTCTTCCATGGAACCTGCTTCTATATTCCGCTCTATGGCTGTTGTTCGCTATGCTATTGGAAGACAAGCCGCTTATGGAACTATCGCTCCAATCCGCCTGGTCCCCACTCCCATTATTCTATCGACGGGCGATCGGAAAAGAATGCACCTCGCTGAATTACTTCGCTGCTGATTTACTTCGGCTAGGTAAAAGGACAAACTATGCTCAACAGGCCCAAACCACTCAACCTACTTATTTCAGCCATTTTAGTGGGCCTCTTGCTTGGTGCTGACAACCCTCTTTTGGCTCAAAATGGCCGTAATCTAACCGCGGCTCAAGTAAATCAGGGTATCGGTCGAGGTGTCGATTACCTCCTAAAGGTCCAAAACCAGAATTCAGGCGGCTGGGACGAATATGCCAACGAGAATTGTGGTGCCTCTGCTCTAATCACCCTAGCCCTTCTCAATTCGGGGGTACCACCCACCCATCCCGCTATTGCTAAAGCCCTGAATTATCTTCGAGGAATTCAAGCCAATCGGACCTACTCGGTGTCGCTGCAAACCATGGTCTTCTGTGCTGCCAATCCCAACGAAGACATGCTGCGGATTAAACAAAACGTTCAATGGCTGGTACAAGCCCAACGCCCCAACGGTATGTGGGGTTACGAACAAACGAACATGACATCCGATCCGTCGAATACTCAGTTCGCGCTGCTAGCCCTTTCAGAAGCTCAACGCTTGGGAGTTCCCGTCAACGCCAAAACTTACGAAAACTCTCTGCGCTATTGGCTTCAAGCTCAAGGTGCCGATGGCGCCTGGAGCTACAACGACAACATGTTCACTGGCAGCATGACTGCAGCCGGTATCACGTCGCTTATCATCACCGTCGGCCAACTTGGCCAACCCCATGCAAGTATCAAAAATAATCGCATCGACTGTTGCGGTAAAACCAACATCACCAACGATCCCATCGATGCTGCCCTCAATTGGCTAGCCAAAAACTTCAAAGTTTTTGCAAACCCGGGTGGCCAGTGGCAACTTTATTATCTCTATGGATTGGAACGCGTTGGTAGACTCACAGGGCAACGCTTCATCGGTGAACACGATTGGTATCGAGAAGGAGCCGCTCAACTGCTCGGCCAACAAGATCGCTTAGAAGGTTTCTTCACATCCACTAGCGGCTTCGAGTCCTCACTCCATATCAACACCGCCCTGGCACTCCTCTTCCTCTCAAAAGGAAAACGGCAAGTTGTGATCAGTCGCTTAGACTACGGCCCACAAGAAGACTGGAATATCCATCGATTCGCCATCCCCAATCTCACCGCTCATATCGAACAAGCTTGGAAACGAGATCTTGCTTGGCAGACCATCGAATTGGACAAGTCTCGCATTGAAGATCTACTTGAATCACCCGTTCTCTTTATTTCAGGCTCCACGGAAATTCGCTTCACAGCTGAACAAAAACGAATGCTCAAACAGTATGTCGAAAACGGCGGCTTCATTTTTGCCGAAGCTTGCAATGGCGATGGCTGTAATGGCGAAGCCTTCGATCGCTCATTTCGCGCATTGATTGAAGAGCTATTCGAACAGCCTCTTCAAAAACTTCCCCCCACTCATCCCATCTGGTTTGCAGAAGCAACTATCGATCCACAGTCACTCCCCGAAGAATTTTGGCTATTTGGTCTCGATGCTTGCTGCCGAACCAGCATCGTCTATAGCCCCATCCCTCTCTCCTGTCGCTGGGAACTAAACCCAGCCGTCAAAATGCAACGTGATATCGCTCCCCGTGTCCAAAGCGAATTGGATAACGCAACCAAAGTCGGCTTAAATGTCGCCGCTTATGCAACAGGTCGTCAACTCAAAGAAAAGCTCGATTCGGTGCAGATCGTTCGAGCCGAATCCGAAGCAACTCAGATCTTGCGAGGACATATCGCCATCCCCAAAATCCAACATGGAGGCGGCTCCAACGATGCGCCTCGCGCTATCCCCAACTTGCTGCAATGGTTCCGCAAAGAACAACCTGCCGACATAACTGCGAAACCACTTCTAATCAATGCAAAACTTGAGGAACTAGAAAAGTACCCAGTCGTATTTATGCATGGTCGCGCAAGCTTTAGCTTCACGGAAGAAGAACGCACCGCCTTAAGAACCTACCTGGAACGAGGAGGGTTCCTCTTCGCAGATGCCATTTGTGCCAACAGTGCATTTGCAGATTCCTTTCGAAAGGAAATGGCTCTCATCGCTCCCAACAATCCACTCCAACCACTCCCCGCTACCCATCCACTTCTAACGGAAGAATTTACAGGCTTTGATATTCGACAAGTTAGCCTTATTGATCCGATGAAACGAGGGAATGGTGGTGTCGTCGCCCAAAAACAAGACTCAACGCCTGAACTTGAACATATACTCTGGGACGATCGTGTTGCTGTGGTGTTTTCGCCACTCGATTTGAGTTGTGCATTAGAAAGCCAGCAGTCGCTTCAATGCAAAGGCTACACTCGTGACGACGCAGCCAAAATCGGCATCAACATCATCCTCTACGCCATGCTCCAATAAACCTACTTCTCACTGAACACTGAAAACTGAAAACTACCTTTTTCCTCCGTATCGCAAAACATCAGCGACTACGGCGAGAACGATAACGCTCCCAGTGATCATTCGCTTCATCGGCTCGCTTGCACCGACCGATGCGAGTCCGGTTTGTAACACAGCGATTACCAATACTCCCAAAAAGGTCTGGATCGCTGAGCCACGTCCACCCATTAGACTTGTGCCGCCAATTACGGCCGCAGCAATCGCTGATAACTCCAACCCCACCGCAGAATTGGGATCCGCCGTCGAGAGTCGTCCACACTGCATGATCGATCCCACACCGCACAAACAACCTAACAGCACAAACGCTGTGAACCGATAAGGCCTCGGATCAATACCAGAATACTTGGCAGCCGCCTCGTTGGTACCAATCGCAATCCAATATCTACCCAAGAGTGTTCTAGACAAAACAACTTGCCCCACAATCACGATCAGAAGGGCGAATCCAAAAGCAGGCGAGAACCCCCACGAACCACTCATCCCGATCCACTCCAAAGATCTACCAAGATACTTCGTTTTGGAATCAGTCACTTGATACGCTGCACCACGAGCGATCTCGAGCATTCCTAGTGTCACAATAAATGATGGTATCCTGAGCCCTACGCTAATGGAGCCATTAATAGTACCGCAAATCGCACCAACCCCAACAGCTGCTAATACCGTCACTGCTATTGGCCACTGCTGATCGATCAATAGCACACCCACTACGGCGGAACAAAAAGCGATTACCGATCCGACGGAAAGATCGATGCCGCCAGCAATCAAGACAAATGTCATTCCGATTGCTACCACCGTAAGGTCCGGAATCTGATTTGCTATGGATATTGCTGTGCGAGTACTCCAAAAGCGTTCACTCAGACTCCCAAAAACGGCTACCAATAGCAACAACACAACCACTAAAGCAGATGACTCGATGCAAAACCTCGCATAGTTTCTCCACGCCGGGACTGTCTCTTGTTCGGCGGATTGAGAGAGAGCATTCATAGTCGTTAGCATTTCGGCTAAATACAGATTCTGTTATTTCAAACTATCAGCAGTGATTAGGTCAACGGGAGTTTCGCGGTCCTCAACTTTTGCATTAGGGTCACTGAGTAACTGCAACGCATATTCAATACCGTAAACGGCAAGCTGGTCGCCATGTTGATCTGCAGTTGCCAAGATGGTCCCTTCTTTGACTGCCTGTTGCACCGCGCCAATATTGTCAAAACCAACAATCATCACCTTATCGGTTAACCCAGCCGACCTAACAGCCGCCAATGCCCCCAGTGCCATACTGTCATTGCAGGCCAGCACCCCCTTTACATCGGGATTCTCTTGCAAGATCGAGGCTGTAATTGTGTTAGCCAGACCGGTTTCCCAATCAGCACTCTGCGATGATACGACTTTCAAGCCGGCAGCGGTCGCAGCATCTTCAAACCCAAGCTTCCGCTGCTGCCCGTTAAACGATGTTCGTATTCCTTCAAGAATCGCCACTTGATCACCACTCTTCAAGCGAGCCGCCAAGTATTCTGCGACTTTCTTCGATCCCAGGCGATTATCGGGCCCCACAAATGGTATGGACAACTTCTCTTCCGTCAAAACAGAAACATCCAGACGATTGTCGATGTTCACCACAACTACCCCCGCTTCTTTAGCTCGTCGCAGCGCAGGCACTAGTGCTTTCGAGTCCGCTGGAGCGATCACAATCGCTTGCACGCCAGCCGCAATCATCTCATCAACTAATGCAACTTGGCGACTTAGGTCTCGCTCATCTTTGATACCATTAACAATTAGATCGTATTGATCGCTATGTGCGGCCTGATGTTTTTCGGCACCAACTGCCATCGTTGAAAAGAACTCATTCGCCAAAGATTTCATTACAAGGGCAATCTTCGGACGTGTCGAACCGGTACCATTATTCGCAGGTGATGCCTTCGATGA
>JBILTA010000621.1:0-3606 GCA_044371785.1 Pirellulaceae bacterium
TCGCGGCGTCACTATGGCTCAACTAAAGAGCGTACTCCGCTTGTTTGCGACCAGTTACTTAGGTGGCGATGTCAACATTCGCTTCCGCCCCTCCTTCTTCCCATTCACTGAACCAAGCGTGGAAGTTGACTTTTGGTGGGCTGGACGTTGGATCGAATTCGGCGGCGCCGGAATGGTCGACCCAAACGTGCTCAACGCAGTCGGCTATGATCCGGAAGTTTATACTGGCTTCGCATTCGGCTTGGGAGTTGAAAGACTCTGCATGCGACGGCATCAAGTCACCGATATCCGTGACTTATACCGCAACGACGTTCGCTTCTTAAGACAATTCTAAGGATTTCGATCCATGCTCGTTAGCTGGGAATGGCTTAGCCAATACGTCTATCTCAAACATACACCTGACGAAATCGCGAATCGCCTCAGCCTATCTGGTTTGAACCATGAGGAGACGAAAGCGGTTGATGGCGACACAGTTCTCGATCTCGAAGTGACAAGCAATCGCGCGGACTGCTTGTGCCACATCGGCATCGCTCGCGAAATCGGCGTACTCACACAACAGCAACTCTGCTTGCCCGAGGCGAAAATCACGACCAGTGGTGAGGAGATCACCAAAACCTGGAAGCTCAACGTCGAAGCCTCTGCGGCTTGTCCGCGTTACACCGGCCGCATCATTCGCGGAGTTAAAGTGGGACCAAGTCCCGCTTGGTTAGTAAAACGCTTAGCGGCCATCGGTTGTAAATCGGTGAATAACATTGTCGATGTTACTAACTATGTAATGTTCGAATTGGGACAACCTCTCCATGCCTTCGACCTACGCCAGGTGCGCGGTAACCAAGTTGTAGTTCGCATGGCCAGAGAAGGTGAGCAACTTGTTGCTATCGATCATCGTCAATACAAACTCGATCCATCGATGGTCGTTATCGCCGATGCTCAACGTGCGTTAGCACTGGGTGGCATCATGGGTGGAGCCGATAGCGAGGTGTCGACATCGACCGTTGACATCCTGATCGAAGCTGCCGATTTCGCGCCGCGTGTCATTCGCTCGACGGCGCGCGCGCTCAAATTGCACTCCCCATCCTCGTTCCGCTTCGAGCGACGTATCGATGCAAGCCAACTCGATTGGGCCAGCCGCCGCTGCTGCGAGTTGATCGTACAAGTCGCTGGAGGCACCATTCAAAATGGCATGCTCGATTCCGCTTCTGGACCTATCCAGCCACCAGCTCCCTTTGCATTTCGCTACCCTGAAATCGAACGTGTCTTGGGAATCAATATTCCATTGACGGAAGTCACTCGCATTATTCCGGCATTAGGTTGCCAATTGACTGAAGCGGGGGGCGGGAAGTACTCAATTACACCACCGACTTGGCGAGCAGATCTTACCCGCGAGATCGATATCATCGAAGAACTTGCACGGATCTATGGCTATGAACAGATCCCCGAAAACGTCCCCGTTCCGATGTTTGCCTCTGCCAAACGTCCCAAAGACATAGTGCTGGAACGTGTGCGCGGAGTGATGATCGCAACAGGTTTAGACGAAGCTCTGACACCTTCAGTCGTAACTCAAAGCAACGATGAAATGCTGTCGCCTTGGACCGATCTTCCAGCCTTATCAACAGACATCGCGTTGCTGGAAGGTGCCACACGCTTGCGTCGTAGCCTCGTACCAAGCTTATTGACATCGCGCTTACACAATCAAGCTCAATCAGCTCGCGATGCCGACCTATTCGAAGTCGCGCAGATTTACTTATCAAGTGCTAACGGCGGTTTGCCAAAAGAACAATGCACCTTAGGCTGGGTGAGTGGCACCAACTTCAATGTGACTAAAGGGATTTTGGAGTCACTGCTTGAATCGGTTTGCGGGGCGCAGCCTTGGACGTTCGCGGATTGGTCCAACCCGTTGATCGAAGCCGGTGAGGGTACCAAGCTTCAACTAAATGGAGAAACGCTCGGTTATATCGGCACGTTTTCTAAAGTCGGACGGAAAGAACTGCGAATCGAAGGTACCTGTTCGTTCGTTGAGATTTCGGTCGATGGACTGTTGGCATTGGCTCGCATTGTGCCTACTGCGAAACTGATCAGCCCTTATCCCGCAGTCGTTCGCGACTTGAACTTAGTACTTGATGAAGCTTGTCGTTGGCATCAGCTATCGGAAACAGTTCGCTCCGCCGGGGGCGAGCTACTGCGAGATTTGCAATATCGCGAAACCTATCGCGATGCAACCAAAGATGGTGAAGGCAAGAAACGTGTCCTGTTTTCTTTCTCGCTGCAAAGCGACGACCGAACTTTGACAAGCCAAGAAGCGGATGATTGCGTCAAGCAGATCATTCAAGCCTGCGAACAAATTCTTGGAGGCCGCCTCATCGCATCGTAGCGCATGACCTGCTTTTGCTCCCAGATTCTTTACTCGTTCCCAGGCTCTGTCCTGTTTATCCTACACACCTTCTGTTCTATCTAAATCATCTTATGAACACATGAGAGATGGGCGTCGTGTAACCCGTAGCTGGAGCGCAGCGGAGGCTAGGGAAACGGGGGAAAGACGCAATCCCCGAATACGCTCTCAGAAAAGATGTGTAGGACAAATAGAGCTCTGCTTGTGAACGAGCTGCGTCAAGCCTCAAGCCTCAGCCCCAGCGGTAACGATTCACCGAAAATCTCCTGCTGCTCTTGCGCAGCCAAATGTCCCACCTCACGCACCAATTGCACGTAATGCGCCGGAGCATTAATTGTCTCTAACCAACGCAGCACTTCAGTGCGAGACTCTTCACTGATATCGCGATATCGATCACCCGTGCGTCGAGCAGCTTGCATCATCGCCAACATCATGTCGTTTGCGGTCAACGGCAACATCAACCAAACATCGAACCAGCGCTCGATTCGCCCTGCATCTACCACACCGCTCAACGGTCCGTACATCGGCACACGAGCGACGATTCTACCGATCGACCACCATGCCCCAGCGTGCAGCGGTTGAGACTTTTTGTCGCGCACCACTTCGGTCAATAGCTCCACCAAGCGAACCTTCTCACCCAAAGGTAACAACTCCAACGAGCCAACTAAGCGTATAAGCTCGATCAATTCACTTGCACCCGTTCGAATCGCTTTACCTCGATTGGCGATTTGCTCTTTGATACTTCCTTGCAAAGCTTGCCAAAGAGCTAATTGCTGTCCCGCAGTGAAGCCACCCGATACACGCCGCCACAAGACGATCGCTTCTTGTCGCGAACTAAGTGCGGGAAAACTTAACTTGCCTTGAATGCGGCGCCAACATTCTGTCACGCGCCAGTCATCGGCGGCCATACCATATCCGGGCCGCAAACAGTAGCCCAACAAATTAAGCCAACGCGATTCATGTTCAGCCGACTTTCGCCGTCCCTCTTCGACATCGATCAACTGCTGCCATATTCCCCGCAACAAACTGGGCGGCCATTGACTACGATCCAGATCCAATCGCTGTCGCAGTTCCTTAACCAGTTTCGATGGAGGCAAAGTTCCTGCGACAAATGTCTCTTCAATGGCTCCGGCCGCGATTCGCAGCAAATCATCATCAACAATGCCACCGCTTTCACCACCACCGACACTCGCTTCGCGCCCACTCTCAAGCGAACT
>JBILTA010000104.1:0-11462 GCA_044371785.1 Pirellulaceae bacterium
TTACCCAACTCGACCTTTTCCAAATTCATGCCCACCGGTGCAGTGCGAATGATTTCGGTGACCAAAGCAGCTTGCATAATTGAAGCTTGCTGCTCAGAGAGCATTTGCTCGACTTCTGCAAATTCCCCCACCAAGATTAAACGAATGCGGTCGGTGAATTTACATTGTTGTTTTTTACGCATATCGCCGATGACGCGATTCAAGTCTTTCGCTAGTCCCTCGCGTACCAATTCGGGTGTCAATTCGGTGTTCAACACGACCACACATTGCTTCCCTTGTGCGGCAGCCCAACCAGATTTAGCTTGCAAGCGAACTTCGATATCTTCGCGATCAAGGACTACTTCGGTTTGCTCAATTTGCAAACGAACTTGTCCTGTTTCTTGCAATTGAGTCAACAATAAGGCACCACTAGCAGCCCCAAGCGCGGCTTTCACTTTCGGTAGCAATGGTCCCACACGCGGGCCCAAGCGGCGGAAGTTGGGGACTACGGTGTATTGCACATAATCGTCAGCCCGCTCAGGGTATTCGATCGCCTTCACGTTGAGTTCTTCACGCAACATGGCAGCATGATTTTGCAACCAAGCCAAATGCGTGTGATCGGCCAAAACAACTTCGACGCGGGACAGTGGTTGACGTACCTTTAATTTCGAATCCATACGAGCCGAACGACCAAGCGAAGCGATTTCGCGCAACGTCGACATTTGCTCTGCCAAGGCTCGATCTTGGTACGCGGTAACTGGAGTTGGGTAGTCACAGAGATGTACGCTTTCGCGGACTCGACCAGCAACAGGACGAATCAACTCTTGCCAAATACCTTCAGCCGTAAATGGAACGAATGGAGCGATCAACTTGGTGATCGTGACCAAACATTCATACAACGTCCAATATGCGTCAACTTTATCTACATCGTTAACATCTTCAGCCCAGAAGCGATCGCGACTGCGTCGCACGTACCAGTTGCTCAAGCCGTCAACCAATGCAATTAAACGCTGACAAGCACCGTAGTTATCGTAAGCATCCATGCAGCGCACGATCTCTTCGCTGGCTAGAGATAGCTCCGACAAGATCCAGCGGTCGAGTTCATCACGTTCAGCAACGGGGCGATAACGGGGCGAACGAGCTAGCTCATCATGATTAAGCTGGTCTAATGGCCCTTCGATATCACCGGGCCCCCGGAAGCCGTCGATCTCACCATAAATTGTAAAGAAGCTCAAAACATTCCAGAGTCGCAGTAGGAACTCGGGGATGCTGTCGCGAATCGCTCGTTCGGAATAAATGATTGAATTCCACGGCGGTTGGTTGGCAAAGAAGTACCAACGCAGTGCGTCGGCGCCATGATTATCGAAGATCTCTTGTGGACTACGATAGTTTCGCAGTGACTTCGACATCTTGCCCGTTTTGCTCACGTACTGAGTGCCGCATTCTTTGCGAGCTTCGTCTTCGGTGAGAAAACGTTGTTTCCCATCTTTGCTCTCGTACCATTCGGCCAACATTAAGCCGAGGACGATGCAATTTCGAAACGGATGCGGATAGGCCTGTGCGGGAACATCCGTCCGTTTCGCGGAAGCCTCACCCACAGAACCTTGCTCGCCGAAAAGCATGGTGCTGATCGCCAATTGGCTATAAAACCAACCTCTCGTTTGGTCGAGAGCTTCAGAGATGAAGTCGGCCGGAAACTGTTTCGCGAATTGTTCTTTCCCTTGATGCGGATATCCCCACTGAGCAAACGGCATTGCGCCACTGTCATACCAACAGTCGATCACTTCACTGACGCGACGCATGCGGCTATCGGCAGCAAAAGGTGACTGATAAGTAACGGCATCGATGTAAGGCTTATGAACCTTGAGGTCTTCCACAAGTTCGGGTTTGGCTGCTTTTGCTTTTTCCCACACATCCGTTCCTTGAATTCCCGGTTTGGTCAGCAGTTCGTCATAACTGCCGATCGCTTCCATCTGGCCCGTCTTTTCGCAAACCCAAATCGGGAGCGGAGTTCCCCAATAACGTTCGCGAGACAGAGCCCAATCGACGTTGCTTTCGAGAAAGTTACCGAAGCGACCATCGCGGATATGATCGGGCAACCAACCGATCTGTTTGTTGTTAGCTAACATCGCATCGCGGAATTCGGTTGTTTTGATGAACCAGCTCTCGCGAGGATATTGAATCAACGGATCCTGATCCGCTCGCCAACAGAATGGATAATCATGCAAATATTGTTCTTGGTGATAGAGCAAATCGGCTTCGCGAAGCGAGCGAGTGACTGTTTT
Organism: Pirellulaceae bacterium; assembly: GCA_044371785.1. Lineage (GTDB taxonomy): Bacteria > Planctomycetota > Planctomycetia > Pirellulales > Pirellulaceae > JAFLCP01. The sequence continues at coordinate 2,265 of JBILTA010000104.1, forward strand.
GTCGGCATCTTTCACCCATACGCCTTGCAGTGGAGGGACATCGGCAGTGAACTTGCCATCTGAGCCAACCGCACAGATCAATTGCGGCTCTTCGCCCGCCACAAATCGTTCTTTTTGTTTGATCAGAACTTCGAAGTCAACTTCACCGAAGGCGGGTGCCAAATGCACCAAGCCTGTACCGCTATCGGTGGTGACGAAATCGGCCGCAACCACACGCCAATAAAGATGTTCTTTGCCACCCGTCTTGAGAGTACCTTGAGCTGAGCCGAGCTTTTGCGAGTAGTAGTCGAATGGTGGCTGATAGCGCCAACCGATCATCTCGCTGCCAAGGATTGTTTTTTCAACTTGCAATGTGAGTTTGGCTTTTTCGGCCAATGCGTTCACAAGAGCTTCGGCTACAACCAACTTCTTGCCACTGCCGTCATCGCATACGGCATACGTTAGATCGGGATGAACGGCCGCAAACTGGTTGCTGGGCAAGGTCCAAGGCGTTGTGGTCCAAACGATCAAGCTGGTGTTGGGCTGATCGATCAAGTTGAAGCGGACATAGACGCTCGGATCGGCAACTTGGCGATACCCTTGGCCGACTTCACCGCTGCTAAGAGCCGTTCCACCTTGGGCCCACCACCAAACGATCTTATAACCACGATAAAGCAGGCCACGATCGAAAAGATTTTTAAGCGACCACCAAACGCTTTCCACATAGCTTTGATGATAGGTGACGTAGGCTTCATTGAGATCGATCCAAAAGCCCAGTCGTTCGGTGAGCTGTTCCCACTGTTGCATGTATCGCCAAACGCTTTGTTGGCAGCGTTGGATGAACGGCTCCACGCCGTAGGCTTCGATTTCATCTTTGCCATGAATTCCCAGCTCTTTACAGACTTCGACCTCGACGGGGAGTCCGTGTGTATCCCAACCTGCTTTGCGTAGGCAGTGGTAACCGCGCATGGTGCGGTAGCGTGGGAAGAGATCTTTGATCGCCCGGGTTAGACAATGCCCAGGGTGGGGCATGCCGTTGGCCGTGGGTGGTCCTTCGTAGAAAACAAACGAAGGTCCACCGCTTCGCTGCTCCAAAGTGCGTTGATAAACGCGATTAGCTTTCCAAAACTCCAGAACACGTTGCTCAAGGTCCGGAAACCGGACCTCTGTGCTAACCGCTTTAAACATGGATGCTAAGTTCCTCAATCGTCAAAATCGGGATCTTCCCCGGGAACGACCTCACCCTCGACATCGTCCTCAAAATCATCTTCATCTTCTGAGAGACCGTCATCGTCGGGCTCAATATCGTATTCGTCTTCAAGTTCTTCTTCGAAATCGTCATCGAAGTCGTCATCGAAGTCATCTTCGTCGAAATCATCGAAGGGATCATCGTCTTGTTCTAGACCATCATTGTTGTCATCGAGTTCTTCCCCTTCTTCCTCCTCAGGATCGTCATCATCCCCCCAAGAGGCGACAATGTACTGACCCGTAAGACCGGCCATTGCGAGGCGCGGAGCCTTACCACAGACGATGGAAGCGGAGTTTGTCCCTGCTAGCGAATTCGTTCGCATCAATTCGAACCAAGCTTCGTCGGCCTCTGTGTTCCAGAGCATGCCCCGATTCTCCTTTTTTGAAACGCTAAGCCTAAGACAACACCCAGACGGTGGGAGCGGGCTGCCACCCACTCAAGTTGTAAGTTAAAAGAGTCGCCAACCACAGCAATACTGTCAACAGCCCTCGAAGTTAGTTGACTGAAAATTACCCGCAATTTCGCAAGAGGGAACGGTTGTTGCAATTAGTGATACCAAATCCTGATCTTCGCTGGGAAATCGACGCACTTTCGCGATTCATCCCAATTCCGCAGGGCAACTGAATCAAAACGAGGCAAGTTGACATCGTTTTGAATACAACTTGGGCCACATTCTGAGCCCCAAATACCACCAAAAATGCTGCGCCAAAAATGCTGGCAAATTTGCTCGAAATTTAGGCGACTCACGGTTTTTCTGCCTGCCGAATTGGCAGATTTGCGGGTGGAGCCAATATAAAACGGGACAAATGCAGCGGAATTCCCCCGATTTTACTGAACCGATAGCATTGCCCGCGCGTCTTATCTCATATGGGCACAGCATTTGCACTCCCTAAAAGAGCCGATTTCCGGCGGAGCGAATCAAGGACATAGCTCAGTGATGGGACGGCAACTTTTACGGTTCGTATCAGAAGTCTTATCTAGCAGAGGGGGGTGAGCGATGAACACTACAAATTCATCAAATCGTTCTGGTTCTCCCATGTCAGCCGCAGCTCCAGTTTTGGACCGCGGTAGCTGGATTATTCTGCAATGTCGACTGGACCGGGTAGACCATAGCAGTCTCGACGATTGGATGGATGAAAAGCTGGAAGCTCTTGAAGATTCCATGTCAGAATTCAAAACCAACGTGTCGCTCAAGAAGACTCGTCGGCGAGAACGTCGCCCGCAGGAATAGGGGCGACCGTTGCGAGATCCATCGCACGCTGCCTGCTTGCGGCACTCAGCGAGTTGTAGGCAGGCAGAACCAAGCCGATCGCTGTCAGGCAGATGCCAAATATCAGATAGGCCGTCAGTGGCTCAGCGAAAATCATGACACCAGCCAGTGCGGCCATACCCGCTTGTGATGCGTTGATGATATGCACGTAGACCACGTTGAGGTGCTGCAGCGCTGTGGCCAAGCAATAAAACGCCAACGCATTGAGTCCACCAGCACTTAACATCTTGATGTAATCAACCGTCTCAAGGTTGGTCATATAGCTTGGCCCTAATCGCCAAAAGGACCAACTCCCCAGCGAGATCAGTCCAACAATCGACAACAACAGTAGCGTAGTCTCTGTCGACATTCCCGCCTTCATGCCGCGCCGCATCACTGCACCAAGGGCGGAATAAGCGAAGCCCGATACCATATTGCCCAGGACGGCTAATGTCACCATTCCGAATTGCGCAGAATTAAGCTTCGAGGGCCCGACACTGCTTTGTGCACCGATGGTTAAAATCGTCACCGCAGCTAATAGGAGCACGATAGCCCCCGAGGTTGTCTTGTGGATTGGTTCCTTTAACACCACTTTTCCGATCACCGCACTTCCGATGATCATCGAACCAAAGACCAGGGGCACCGACAGAGCCAGACCGATAATTCCCAGGCTCCATTGAAACAAAACATTTCCAAAAATCTGCGTGAACACACCCGTGATAATCAACCAAAAAACGTGAGTTTTCGGTGCTATCAGAGCTTGACCGCGGGCGGTGCGAATCACCAACAACGGCAATACAAGTAGCAAGGTGGGAATGCTGCGAACAAAGGCGACATAAGCAGCATCAACATTGGTAACGCTTCGTAAACAGATATTGGTTGCAGTGTAACCAATGGCGGCAAGTAGCCCGCAGAGTGGCCCCACCCAACGCCAATCAATCTTTGATGTTGCTATCACAAATTTGCAGTCAGAAAAATCGCCCTTTCTCCAAACTCCCCAGTCTTGGTAGTCTAGGTGAAACCTAGATTTTTGCTAGACCGAAAAAAGCCTTTTGGCCATGGAGGAGATGTCGATGCGTTTGGGCTCCCTAATCTTATTTTTGGTGCTGATTCTTGCCCCGTTATGGCTTTCGGTAGGTGAAGCCGTTCAGATCCCAAACCCGCCACTGGGGCCACCCCAAGAAAAACCAGCTCCAACCGACAAAGCTGATCCGCTATTTCAAGAGTTCCTCAAAGAAGTGGAAAAAAGCGGCCCGATGCTGCGAGATCCTGTTCGCCCATCTCCCGGAATGCCTCTTCCAAATTCGATGCCCGGGGGAGCGAGTGGCGTGCCACATCCGCCGCAGCATGGCCCCATATCACCTGAGCAACAACAGGAAATGCGTTGGCATTCGCTGGAACAATTATTGCGAAATGCACGGGAGATTCGCGCACAGGCCGACTTCCTACGCTCAATTGGCCAAGCGGCACAAGCTGACCACTTGAACCAATTAGCCGATGAATTGCGGCGTACGGCAATTCAAATAGTCCCAGCTCCCCACTAATGCCCACATCTCACTAATGCCCACGTCCCACCAATGCCCACATCTCACTAGTGCCAGCGCGCCAAATTCGCGCCGGCACCCTAATCGTTAAAGTCGCAGGAATCGTAATAGACGACGGGACTGGATCATAAACTTTGCAGCCTCTATCAGCGTTTCTGAATTTAGTTCCTACTAGTGGTCGATGTCGTGCAGAGGCAGGAGCACGAATCGACACGGGACCATTGCGAAGGAACGCAAAGAATGAGCCGAAACCAATTTGCCAAATGGATTGCTGGGCTGATGTTCTCTGGCTGTATGATGGTGCCCGCGGTACCAGCTCAAGCAGACTGGAATGAGTTTTGGCATTGCGTTCATGTCGATTATCATCGTAACAACCAATGGCCACATCCATTTCGCGGAATGGACACGGCCGCAGTCAATTCTCCATTTGAAGTGATGAAGAACAACGGCTGGCGTGCTTACAACACCATAAGCGACCCGTTGTTTGACCCTGCAACCAACACACTTACCGTGGCCGGTCGTCGTCATGTTCAATGGATTTTGACCCAGGCTCCGCAACATCGCCGAGTGGTCTTTATTCTCAAGTCGGATACACAAGAAAAGACCGCAGCTCGCTTGGCTGAGGTGCAAAAAGTTGCCGCCGAACTGACTCCTGGTGCACCGCCAGCGGGAGTGTACGTGACCGATATCGTTCCAAATCTGTCACCTGGCCAATACCAAAACGCCATTTCGCGTGCTTTGATCAACAGCATTCCTGATCCGCGTTTGCCTGCTTTCGGTGGGCTATCCAATCCCAATGCAGGTGCAGCTTCTTCCGGTGCTGCAAGTGGCGGGGGAACGCCTTAATACCTTGCTAGCATCGCAGAATATGTTCGGGTTATTCCGAATATACTGAAGGTAACGCCTTCGCAGGTACGATGAATAGATAGCCGAAATATGTAGTTTCGGCTGTCCACATTATCGTCCAAGGAGGTGCGCTCCATGTCTGTCCTATCGCCGGTGGGTCGTTTCGCGGCCATTGTTTCCATTGGTTTAGCCTCGGTGGGCTGTAGCACAACTTCTGGTGCGAAGAGCTCCTGGTTGCCATGGTCGAGCAGTGCTGCCCCCAAAGCGGATGCGATGGGAGCAACGACAGGCACCTTATCGGACACCTCGCGCGGTGTGGTAGGACAGTGGAATACCATGACTTCTGCCGCGGGTAGTGCACTTTCCAAAACCAAGAATGCTGTGACGGGTGTTTTTGCAGGCACACCAGCCGCTACCCCTGGGAGCAAACAAGATCCAACCTCATTGAGTACCAAGGTTGAGTCTATCGGTCCCGAGGTCTACATTGCGTATGGCCAAGTCTGTGAGGGAACCGGCAAGTTTGGCGATGCGATGGAGAACTACGAGAAAGCTCTCAAGATTTCTCCAACCAATGGCCCGGCATTAGCCAGTGTCGCTCGCTTGCATGATCGTCAAAACAATCATGCACAAGCGATCGACTATTATCAAAAAGCGATTGCCGCAACCCCCAATGACGCACAACTCTACAGTGACTTGGGGATGCTTTACTCTCGCACTGGCCAAGTGGACGAAGGTTGCAAGAAGTTGGAGCAAGCGATTGCGATTCGACCTAACGAGTCGAAGTACCATAGCAATTTGGCTGCAGTGCAGCTTGATAGTGGCAAATCGGATAAGGCGATGGAGACCTTGCAGAAGGTCAACGCACCAGCAGCGGCCAACTACAACATGGCTCTATTGTTGGTACAACGCAACCAAATTCAAAATGCACAACAACATTTAACCACCGCCCTGCAGCAAGATCCCAACATGCAACCAGCGCGTGAATTGTTGACGAAGCTTGGTGGAGCGCAAGCGGTACAGCAAACCTACAATGCTTACCAGACAGCGAACAATGTATATCAAGGTGTTCGCGACCTGAGCAACATGGTTCCAGCGGGAACTGCCGGAACTGTGGCTAACCCGACATTGCCAGCAGGCTATCAGCCTAACGCTGCCGCAAACACTATGGCCCCAAACACTACGGCCCCAAACACTAACGCCCCAACGGTCAACGGTGCTGCACCGCTTACCAACTTGCCTGCAATTCCTTACGTACCCAGCTTAGAAGCAGGTGCGGGTAGCAGCTTCCGATAAGCGATTGGCATGCCTGTTTGTTCGATAAACATGTTGAAAAAAAGAGCGGGTTGGATCCGATGGATTCAACCCGCTCTTCTGTTTTATCTTCGCTAGACTGATTTCAACACATAGCCAAGCGATTTCAATTACTTCGTATCGGCTGAGGCCTTTGCAGCATCACTCTTATCCCAGAAGGTTAGGAAGAAGAGAACGGACACAGCAGCGGCGAGTCCGGCTGGCAATAGCCAGAATTGAGTTGCATCTGCGACCCAACCTTCTTTGGTTGTAGGATCAAGGCCAATACTGTCGCCCCACCAACCCAAAATGTAATTACCTACCAACATCCCAGCTCCATAAGTTAGCAAACCGAGAAAGGCTTGCGCGCTGGTACGAATTTCTTTTGGAGCCACACGGTCTGTGTAAAGCTGGCCAGTGACGAAGAAAAAGTCATAGCAGATACCATGCAAAACGATACCTAACACTAACATCGCGGGAGTGGATGGCATCAAGCCGAACAAGCCGTAGCGAACAGCCCAGGCCAACATACCAACCAACAACATCTTCTTCACGCCTAAACGCTTCAGGAAGAACGGCACAGCGGCCATAAAGAAAATTTCACTTACTTGGCCAAGAGCCATCACACCTGCGGATCGATCTTCGAACGCCATAGCGCTAACGAATTCATACGTACGGGCGTAATAGAAGGCGAGAGGAATGCAGATCAAGAATGAGCAGAGAGCAAACACAAAGTACGATGGATTTTTGAAAAGCAACAACGCATCTAGCCCAAGAATCTTAAACAAGCTGATCGGTTCGCCCCGTCCCTGCGGAGGTGAAGCGGGCAAAGTGAAACTGTAGAAACCATAAATAACAGCAACTACCGCTGAGAGCCGAAGTGGGAATGCTGTCGAGCCAGCGTTTTCAATGCCAGGCAATACGGGAAACGGTGCGATACCGAAGAGTGATTCAGAAACAACCAATCCTGCAGCGATCCATCCTATCGTGCCCCACAAACGGATTTGAGGGAAATCATCTTCGATCGATTTGACGTTCTGGAATGTGATGGCATTGACTAGAGCAAGTGTTGGCATGTAAGAGATAAAAAACGCCAACATCGCCCAGAAAAAAGTGCCTGGTGAATCTGTGATTGTCGAACACCACCATAGCAGTGCACCACCAAGAATTTGCAAGACACCGTTGACTTTCTCTTTGTTAAAGAGACGATCACAGATAAAACCGACAATGATCGGAGCAAAAATGGCTGCCCACGTTTGAGTCGCGTAAGCGTTTCCGATGATTGAGTTCAAGCCTTCCTTGTCCTTGAAGATGACCCCGAGGTAGGCTCCCATCGGAACGAAAAACGCCCCCCAGACAAAGAACTGTAAAAACATCATCAAGCATAGTTGGATGCGAACGGCAGTTGTCATTTAGATCACTCTGCAGGCTGGAACGGTGAGAAGTAGGAAGGTGGAAAGTTTAAACCATACTTTCACCATAGAAAAGCATCACTTTCTAAGAAACTAGCAATCCGAGGCTTCAATTTGGCGGTATTTCGACGAACAAGTCCTGCGGACAGCGTTTTTGTACTCAGGGTGAGGCAAGAGGAAGCGATGTCCGGGCATACCAAATCAATTCGCATTAAGCCAAGATAGGCTGGATCACCTTTCCTCCGACGTCGGTTAATCGGAAGTCGCGGCCGTTGTAACGGAAGGTTAGCTTCAGATGATCCATCCCCAACAGATGCAAGATGGTCGCGTGCAGATCATTAATGTGTACCTTATCGACTGCGGCCTTATAGCCTACCTCATCCGATTCACCGTAACTTGTACCACCTTTTATACCGCCGCCAGCCAACCAAGCCGTAAAGCAATGCGGGTTATGATCTCTGCCTGGTTTGTCAGAAATCTGCGCTACGGGCAAGCGTCCAAACTCCCCACACCAAATCACCAGCGTTTCCTCTAGTAGTCCGCGCTGAGCCAAGTCTTCTAATAGCGCAGCAACCGGTTGATCGGTCTCGCCCGCAAATTGCGAATGATTTCCTTTAATATCCGAATGCCCATCCCACGATCGCTGATTCTCCATGCCACCCGAGTAGATTTGCACAAAGCGAACGCCACGTTCCACCAGACGGCGAGCTGTTAAACATTGCCGAGCAAAATGATCACACTCTGGCTTGTCGACGCCGTACATCGCCAGCGTTTCAGCCGACTCCAATTGAATATCCAACGCTTCCGGTGCGGCCACTTGCATACGGTAGGCCAATTCGAAACTCTCGATGCGAGCAGTAAGCTCACCCTCGGAGGCCTGCTGTTCCAAGAAAGTTTGATTCAATTGCTTGAGCAGGTCCAATTGCTGACGTTGACTTTGAACGGTCATACCTGCTGGTATTTCTAAATTGTCGATCGCGACACCGGTCGGTTTCAAATGTGTTCCTTGGAAAACACCCGGCAAAAAACCTGAACTCCAATTCGCCGCGTGACCTTTTGGTAAGCCTCTTCCTTTAGGATCGCTCATTACCACAAAGCCAGGCAAGTTGCGACTTTCACTTCCCAAACCATAAGTAATCCAAGAACCCACACAAGGAAACCCCATGCGTGCCAAGCCGGTGTTCATCGCAAAGAGGGCAGGGGAGTGATTGTTCGATTCCGTATGTCCGGAATGGATAAAAGCCATCTTGTCAACATGTTTGCCCAGGTTCGGAAAAATCTCCGCAACCATTTTGCCGCATTCGCCTTGCGGTGAAAACTTAAAGGGACTTGGCATCAATCCACCGACGGCATCCTTGAAAAAGCCGGTGGTGTTATCAAACGCTCCATCGAACTCTTTGATCGACTTGCCACTCCACTTTTCTAAACCTGGCTTGTAATCCCAGGTATCCACTTGGCTTGGACCACCATTGACGAAAATCCATATCACATGTTTGGCCTTCGCCGGAAAATGAGAAGGCTTGGCCAACATCGGGTCCAACTTGCTGGCATCCGTCGCCTCACCTCCCAAGAGTTGTCCTTCGTCGCACAACATCTTGGCCAAGGCCAACAATCCCATGCCACAACCGG
>JBILTA010000622.1:0-3586 GCA_044371785.1 Pirellulaceae bacterium
GAGAGACTGCATTCGCGGTTCATTTCCAGGCCATGTGTGACCACCACCTTCGATGATCACCAACACGACCTCTGCTCCTTCTTTGCCGGACTCGTATCGCACCTGCTTTACTGTCGTACCGTCTTTTTCGCGATCGGGTAATTGTATAACGCGAGGGCTTTTATTGCACCCGTTAGCATTCACCCACGCACTAATTGAGTGATCCACGGAGTAGAACTCTGTGCCCGAAGGACCGCGGCCTTTGCCTCCCGAAAATGGAGCGAATTCATCCGCTTCGCCATGAAAGTGCATCACCGATACGGCTCGTCCTGGACGGCAATCCTTCGTTCCCATCGGTCCGCTGACGGGAGCGATCGCGGCGATACGATCTGACATTTCCGATGCAAGCCTATAGGCCATCATGGCGCCATTCGACATACCTGTAGCGAAAACACGGTTGCGATCCACGTTCGCAATTCCCTCTAAGTCATCCAGAATATGCCGTACAAACGCTACATCATCGACATTGCGGGCGGCTGCCTGACCACAACAGTTGCCAGCGTTAAATGTCAGCATTCGTTCTAAGCGGCCGCTACCATCTGGGTAAACAACGATGAACCCCGACTGATCCGCCTTCTGATTCAGGCCGCTGAAAGCGACCATATTTCGAGCGTTAGCTCCGCCGCCGTGAAAGGCTAATACGACCGGAGTGGGTGTATCTTTAGCGTACTGGGGAGGAACATGCACCCAATAGCTTCGCTCGCTTCCATCTACTTTCAACGTGCGAGAAGAATCGCCTGGGCTCAGATGACTTCCGTCTGCTACCAACAATATCGCTACAGTTGCAAGTAGATGCATCATGGTTCATCACTTCCAAAGTCAAAATTCTTTTCTATGCGAATCGGCCTCAACCCTGTGGGCTACATAAATTGCAGCCTACCATACGAACTCGCCGACGGATGAGCCTGAAGATCTCGGAAGCTCGGGATCAGATCAACTTTCTCATTAGTGGATAGGCTGTTTCGGCCTGTACGCACGGCACCAGCGTCTCAAGGCATCGGGTGTCTAGTTAGAATCCTACCCCCTCTGCTGCAAAACCACCTGTTTTCCCTGGAAGAACGAGGGTTCTGAGACGACTCTGGCGACTCACTGGACGACTTACCAGGTACCAAGGCAACGCACTAGACGACGCAGCATGTGCAAGCATGCACGTGCAGGAAAGCCAAAGCAATTGGCCAGAAATGCGAAAAACCCTGGGAAAACCAGGGTTTTGCAGCATGTCTTTCAGAATTACAGCGGAGAGGACAGGATTCGAACCTGCGGTAGGGTGTTACCCCTACGCCGATTTAGCAAACCGGTGCTTTCGACCACTCAGCCACCTCTCCGGGTGCCCCATTAGTTGGGGCTCAACCTGAATTCAGCTTGCCGATCTGTTTCATCAGCCTCGCCAATCAGGTGAGTCTTTCATCGGGATCTTACCCCCGACTGGTAGATTGTATTTTTACGTTATCTGGCCGTTATGCAACAACCCCAACCGCACAAATTTTAGACTTTTGCCACCTCATTTAGGTTCGCTTCGCAATCCGCGTAATATTCCAATTGTGACAGCCCTCTGGCTGCCCCTTTGTCCAGTACTACGATGGCGCGAGGATGTAATTGTAACGCCGAGCCTGGGCAAATCGCTGATAGCGGTCCCTCTACACTCCTGGCTATCGCGTCGGCTTTGCCTTCGCCGCATGCCAATAATAACAATTGTCGCGCCTCCAAAATCGTCCCGATACCCATTGTCAGTGCCATTTTGGGTACCAAATCGATCGAGCCAAAAAATCGTGCATTGTCCTGGCGTGTTCGACGAGTCAATGTCTTCAATCTTGTGCGACTGGCAAATGATGACCCCGGTTCATTAAAGGCAATGTGCCCATCCGTTCCAATTCCCAACAGCTGCACCTCGATTCCACCCGCAGCTACAATCGCAGCCTCATAGGCGGCTGTCTCTGCCTCTACATCTTTCACCGACCCCAAGGGAACATGCGTTTTGGCCGGCTCCACATCGATATGCTCAAACAAGCTCTCACGCATAAAACGGCGATAACTTTGCTCGTGCGTCGGCTCCAGCCCAAAATACTCGTCGAGATTAAACGTCGTCACGGACTTGAAGCTGACCCGCCCTGCTTGATAAGCCTCGATAAGCTTGCGATAAGTACCCAAGGGAGTTGAACCTGTCGCCAATCCCAAGACCGAATTGGGTTTCTCATTCACCTGCTGCACAAAAAAATCGGCGGCAAACTGAGCCACTGCATCGGCGTTTTCCAGCACCACGACTCGCATGATGACACTTCAGCTTTCACGTTCAAGGAAGAAGATCTCACAGGCAAAGGCCTATGGCAGGACTCCCAACTCAAAATCGGGACCAATGTCCAAAGCGTAAAGGGAACCGAAGTCTTGTACAAGGGAGCGAAAATCGAACGAAAACCCGTCGAAATCGCTTTATTCGTTACCCTTTTCCCCATTTAGTTTACCACTTTTGAGGATGAGCTCACGTTTTTCCTTATTTTTGTCGTACTTATCAGCGGATGCGCCATGCGGTAATGAATTTTTAGGACCGTATGCGAACCGTGTATCGCCAAAAAAGAAGGGATTTCGCATGTCTCCCAATTCCATCCAATCCAGCCCAGCGATGGCACAGCTCAACGCCGTTCTTGCTGGCGATGTGGCCAAAAGTAATGTCGCTTACGCAGTTGCAGCCAAAAGCGCCAAGATCAATAAAGAAGTCGCTCAAGCAACCGTCGATCTGCTGAAGACTGCAGCCGACGTATCCACCGGTTCCAACGCCGGCCGAGGAGTCGATCTTAGAGCGTAGTTCGTACCGCGGTTAAGCAAGCCAGCGCTGTCATTTGCAAAAAAAATGGCCATCTTATCGATGGCCATTTTCGTTTTCATTGTCATCTCATGCAAAGTTAGTTCGAACGTTTGTCGCGTTCAATAAAGGCAAACGCATTGTGATTGTGAATCGATTCGAAGTTTTCTGAGTAACATTGATACCAGACAATTCGGTCGTCACCATTTAAGCGAACAGCCATATCTCGCACGATGTCTTCCACAAACTTTGGATTCTCATACGCCTTCTCTGTGACGTACTTCTCATCAGGTCGTTTCAGTACCGAGAATACTTGCGTAGAAGCACATTGTTCAATCATGCCGAACAATTCTTCGATCCACAGATGTTGACCTTCCGCCAATCTAACGCGAACCGTCATTTCACAGCGCTGATTGTGAGCACCATATTTCGAAATTTCTTTCGAACATGGGCATAGACTTGTCGCTGGGACCTTAAGCGTCAGCACAAAATCTTCCACGCCATTGCTCACCATTTCGAAACCAACATCGATATCAAGTTTGCCGGTTTGACCGCTCACTGGAGCTTTTTTGTCGATGAAGTAAGGGAAGCTAAGTTCCAAATGAACTTCATCAGCTTTCAGCCGTTCTTTCATCGCTTTGCAGACATCGCTGAGCGAGTCGGAGCTAAGCGATTCATGATGCTCGTTGAGTACTTCCACGAATCGCGACATGTGAGTTCCCTTCACATCGTGTGGAAGAGCGACATACA
>JBILTA010000623.1:0-3579 GCA_044371785.1 Pirellulaceae bacterium
TGGCAATCGATAATTCCCGATCTGGTTCCGAAAGGGAGTATTCCTGCCGCTGTCGGGTTGGGGAGTCTGTCGTTTAACTTAGCTCGAGCTGTTGGGCCAGCGGTATCGGGGATCTTGATGTCACTGTGCGGGGCGTGGATCTCGTTTGCGGTCAATGCGGTTTCCTTTCTTGGTATTTTCCTAGCCTTGCTCTTTTGGAAACCAGCTGAACCGCAAGTGATTGTAGATCGCAAGGATGGTGTGTTTGCGGCGATGGGTGATGGGATCATGCATGTCGTTCGTCGCAAAGAAATAAGAAACGTCTGTATTCGCTTAACATTATTTGTGGTTCCGGCTAGCGCGTTATGGGGGCTTATGCCTTTGATTGCCCGCCAACGATTGGGATTGGAGGAAGCTGGGTACGGCGCGATGCTTGGACTCTTCGGCACAGGTGCCGTGACTGGGGCACTGGCACTGCCTGTGGTTAGATATTATCTCGGTAGCGATCGTATGTTGGGGCTAGCGGCCGTTGTGTATGGGATGGTGTATCTCTCGCTGGCCAGCAGTGTCGATGTGTGGATTCGATTGCTTACCATGACCTTAGCTGGCTTGAGTTGGATGACGACGCTGACGACTTTGAATACGACGGCCCAGGTGCATTTAGCGCGGTCGCATCGAGCGCGGGGGATGGCGATTTACTTGATGGTATTTGCGGCAAGCATGGCGGCTGGCTCAGCTTTCTGGGGACGCTTGGCGAGTCACTTTTCGTTGGTGCAGGTACTGGTGCTAGTGGCTGCTGTGATTTCGATGACTTCGCTTGCAGCTTGGCTTTTTCCGATCGGAAATCTGCCTTCTTCGGGTCGAGCAGAACCTGTTTCGCCGGAAAAAAGTGCGTCGGAAGCGGCTGTTTGAGGGGTGTAACCGGAAAAATCGGTCACCCAGCCCGTCAGCTCCTATTCTCGATACATTTGCAAAAATCCCTAGAAAATCGAGGATTTTGAGTCATGGGTTGACCGGTCTAAGAGGCTCTTTGGGGTTCAAAAAACCATTTCCCTTGACGATTTGTAGGGTATGGGCAATAATTCATTCATCCGGATGAAAGGATGAATGCTTTTCCTTGGTCCGGATGTGGCTCCGCAGGCGAAGTGGCCGATGTAGGCGACCTCGATGGCAGAGCGAAAATGGCGCGGCTTCAAAATAGCGTGGATTGCAGAGATCATTAATGTCGACTGCTGGAGAAATGTTCGACTGGCTACAAGTACTGTCGGACCCGACACGCGCTAGATTGTTGCGACTGTTGGAGAGAAACGAGTTAACCGTGATCGAACTTTGCCAAGTGCTGCAAGCACCGCAGAGTACGATCAGTCGTCATCTTAAAGTGCTGGCAGAAGCTGATTGGGTACAATCGCGCAAAGAGGGTACAAGCAGTTGGTATAGACTCCAAGGGAGTGAATTGCAGTCGGGGCAACGCAAGCTGTGGCAGGTTGTGCGCGAACAGGCGGCGACAACAAAATTTGCCGAACATGATGATGCGCGTTTAGAGAAGGTTCTGGAGGAACGCCAAAGTCGGGCTCAAGCTTTCTTTTCTTCGGCCGCAGATCAATGGGACAAGTTAAGAAGTGATTTGTTTGGCGGATCGGTCAATAGCTGGGCTTTGGCAGCGAGCTTAGGTGGTGAACTGGTTGTGGGTGAGTTGGGGTGTGGCACGGCACCTCTTAGTCATTTGATTGCACCTTGGGTGAAGCAAGTGATTGCCGTCGATTCCTCAGCCGCCATGCTCAAGGCAGCTAAAGGTAAATTGAAGAAATGCGAAAACGTCGAGTTCCGCAAAGGCGATTTGGCATCGTTGCCAATCGGCGATCAAGAGCTTGATGTGGTTTATATGGTACTGGTACTTGCATATCTGCATGAGCCAAGACAAGCCATCGAGGAAGCAAGGCGAACGTTGAAGCCTGGTGGTAGGTTGGTGTTGATCGATATGTTACGTCACGATCGCGAATCGCTAAAGCAAGAGCTCGGGCATTTGTGGTTGGGATTTGAATGGACACAAATCGATGAATGGTTAGGTGCGAGATCATTCACGAGTGTTATGAAGCTGCCGGTTCCACCGGAGCAAGAGGCGAAGGGCCCACCATTATTCTGCGTCTCCGCGACCAGATGATGGGTGTTTAGATTGGGAGCTGCAGCTTGTGGCTAGGGCTTTCAGTCGAATCGTATCGTTTCAGTAAGTAACGTTTTATTTTTTTGTTTTGGTTGAAATGAATTTTGAGTTCCCTAAGAACTCAATCATCGGAGAAGTATGATGAGCGCAACATTGGAAAAAAGCGGCAAAGCAAACGCAATTGCTCGCCCAGCGTACAAGGTCAAGGCTTTAGATTTCATCGCTGAAGGCAAACGAGAAGAAGGTCTCGCTTTGATCGAGTTCGGTCGAACCGAAATCCTTTTGGCAGAAGATGAAATGCCAGGTTTGATGGCTCTGCGTGCCCGATATGGCAAGTCCAAGCCATTGGCTGGTGCCAAGATCATGGGCTCTTTGCACATGACCATCCAGACCGCTGTCCTGATCGAAACGTTGACCGCTTTGGGTGCCGATGTTCGCTGGGTTAGCTGTAACATCTTCTCAACTCAAGATCACGCAGCCGCAGCGGTTGTCGTTGGCCCAGAAGGTACCGCCGATAGGCCAAAGGGCGTGCCAGTATTCGCTTGGAAAGGTGAAACACTGGAAGAGTATTGGTGGTGCACCGAACAGGCTTTGGTGTGGCCAGATGGCTCTGGACCTGACCTCATCGTCGATGACGGCGGTGACGCTACCTTGTTGATTCACAAGGGTAGTGAATACGAAGCGACCGGTGTTGTTCCCGCCTTCAATCCAGAAACTGAACCTGAAGAGTGGGGTGTGATCCTCGATTTGTTGCGTCAACAACTTCGTGACTATCCAGGTAAATACACCGCGATGGCAGCCAATTGGAAGGGTGTCAGCGAAGAAACCACCACTGGCGTTCATCGCTTATACGAAATGCAATCCAAGGGCACGCTCCTTGTTCCAGCGATCAACGTGAACGACTCGGTCACCAAGAGCAAGTTCGATAACATCTACGGTTGCCGTCATTCCTTGATCGACGGATTGAACCGAGCTTCCGACGTTATGATCGGTGGTAAGGTGGCTGTCGTTTGCGGTTTCGGCGAAGTTGGTAAGGGAAGCTGCCAGTCGTTGCGTGGTCAAGGTTGCCGCGTGATCGTAACTGAAATCGACCCGATCTGTGCTTTGCAAGCCGCAATGGAAGGTTACGAAGTTAAGACCATCGAAGATGTGATTGATATCGCTGATATCTTTGTTACCGCAACAGGCAACAAAGACATTATCACTGTCGAGCACATGAAGCGCATGAAGGACAAGGCGATCATTGGCAACATCGGCCACTTCGATAACGAAATCGATATGGCTAGCCTCTATCGCTTGGAGAAAGAAGGCAAAGTCGAACGAATTCGCATCAAGCCACAGTACGACCAGTTCCGCTTCAAGGAAACCGGTCGCTCGATTTTGGTTTTGGCCGAAGGTCGTTTGCTCAACTTGGGTTGTGCTACCGGTCACCCAAGCTT
>JBILTA010000624.1:0-3576 GCA_044371785.1 Pirellulaceae bacterium
TAGGCCTGGCGCATATTGGGCCCAGCGATCGTTACCGAAATATGAATGTGACGCACCAGCGGCTAGAACAAGATAGTCGTAAGGTATAGCGTTATGGGTAAATTGAACATGTTGTTTTTCTAAGTCGATCCCTTCGACTTCAGCGAGTACGACATTGCAATTCTTAACTTTCGATAAGACTTGACGGATGGGGCAAGCGATATCAGCGGGTGACAAAGCGGCGGTTGCTACCTGATAGAGCATGGGCTGGAACAGATGATAATTTCGCCGATCGATCAACGTCACGCGCACATTACAAGTTGCTAATCTTTTTGCAACTTCGAGCCCACCGAATCCACCGCCAATGATCACCACGTGCGGAACATTCGACTTGATCGCATTTTGCGACATGAAAAATCACCTTCGAACATCTCTTAGTCTCTACTCTATCCGTGATTGAGTAGAGAGACAGATCGCGTGCGTTCGTTTTGCGACCTACCATTTCAACAGTTGCGCAGAGATTGCCTCCATGTCGCGCGCCAATTCTCGCATCAAAACGTTGCGACTCCATTGGAGCATCAGCAAAGACCGACGAGCCTCTGCTCATACGCCTCTTCAAGAGGAGTCCTTATAGATTCAAGAACCGCGGGACGGAAGCAACATCAAACAGAAAGCGAGTTTAACATTTACACCACTAGCTTGGTCCTGGCGTGGCTAACATTGTTGCCGTGATCCAAAGACAAAAAGTAGTGCCAGAGGGACTCGAACCCCCGACCGACGGATTAGAAATCCGTTGCTCTATCCAACTGAGCTATGGCACCGTTTGTAAGAAAAGCCTTGAACTTTGCAGTTCGGAGCGTCCAAGGATACTCAACAAAGCCGAACTGTGCAAACCGTGGCCTATGCAAACCTTGCCGCTGAGGGGTGATTGAAGTTTCCCATATTCCAAGACGAATTAGGGGGTTTCTGGTTCAGGGCGAACCGCTATGGCCCGAAATATCCGCACATTTGTCACCTAAACCAGCCCGATTTGACTCGTTTTCACTCAGTCGGAATGGGCAAGCGAACGTGATAAGGTGACCACCTCCACTCCGGCTTCAAAAAATCCGTACTAATCAACTGCGCCCTACTTTCGATGGCGCGCTGACGTCTGAATGGACTATTTTCGCGAGCTTCTTTTGTCCCCGAATCGGCGCGGGTTCGGACCATAAATCCATCGCCAACCAACGACTCGATCTCGGCGAACGAACCAACAGGATCATTGCGTTTCATCCACGCTGCCGCCGGATGATCTCGCCCCACACTAGTAAAGAGTAAACGACCCGCCAAGATCTCGCTCTTCACGAGATAAGCATCACGCACACCACCTTCATTATCGAGCAAGAATACGATCTTGCCTCTTTGTGATGCGACGGTGGGCCA
Source organism: Pirellulaceae bacterium (assembly GCA_044371785.1). Classification (GTDB taxonomy): domain Bacteria; phylum Planctomycetota; class Planctomycetia; order Pirellulales; family Pirellulaceae; genus JAFLCP01. The sequence goes on from JBILTA010000624.1 coordinate 1,402, forward strand.
GCCGATTCCCTTTACGGCATCTCTCAAAGTGGTCTTCGAACCTCGAATATCATCGGGGGCTAAAATCCGCTCGCGCGGCCACACACTCTGAATCTCCCGTTCCAGTTCGCTGAAACCCGCTTCATCCCAACCAATAGGTCTAGTCAGCGGAGAAAAAGAATCGGACTTCAATTCCACTAACACAAACAAAGTAACATGCTGCGGATTCGCGTCCGACCATTTCTTTAATTCAGTCAATGCATCCACAAACGTGTAAACCGTCGTTCGATAATCGACGTCCGGACTATGCAGCACTTTGATCCCTGGGACATCCATCCGTCCATCCGGATCATATGCTGAAACCTCAACCTTTTGTTGCTGAGCCATACGCAAAGCGGCTGGCTTGCGATACAAATTTCCCTTCGGATCCAAATAGACATCCAACTCAACATGTCGTACACCGTATCGCGTCAACTGCTCTGTTAATGTCGGCTGGCTGACTTCGAGCGATTCCGCTTCGCTGGGTGCTGCGGCTCGGATCAACCCCATCGCCACACTATCCGGCGCGATGTGATACGAATTGTGTGTCCCCAACAATTGCAGCTCATTGAGACGCTTCGCTGAAACATCGGTTCGCGCTAAGGGAGTCGCCTGACCGAGGTGATGATCGATGAAGAGATACGCTTCATTGCGGGCTGGTTCTGGAAAGTCATGTTGACTGTCGGGAAAGACAGCGATGAGGCCCTCTTTTGCATCATACAACTGATAAATTCCCTCGGCTTCTGCGATGGTTTCGCGAACTCCATCGCAATCGAAGTTATCGTCATGCAACGGAGAACTGGTGAAAAAAGCTCTGGGTGCGATGGCAGCAACTAACTCAGGAAAATCGAAGGGAACTTCATCTGGATTCGAATGATAGACGCTATCGATGGCGGGCATATAACGTGGACTTGTCCAGCCTTTGAGATTCCCTGAGTAGTAGTTGTGAAAGCGGGTGAAACCGCAGCTGGTAACCACCACTTTGAGACGTTGATCAAAGACGGCAGTGAAGATGGCGTTATGTCCGCCGAGCGAATGACCGATCACCCCAATTCTATCGCCATCGACTTCAGGCAAGCTTTGCAGCAGATCGATGGCTCGCATGTTATTCCAAATCGCTTTGAGCGAACCACTTTTCCATTCGGGATGTTGTGCGAAATCGTATGGGTACTCTCCGAACGATGGATAATCGGGGATAAGCACAATGTATCCGCGTTGTGCGAGTTCGATTCCGTATTGAAGATTTCGGCTACCTCCCATGCCTGCTGGCTCCTCTTTACCAATCGGTACGGTTTGATGCAGGGCCAACATTGCTGCTTGGGGAGTAGGATCACTCTTCTGTTTCATCAAAAGAATCGCGGTAACCCAGTCATTGGCTTCGGATTGAAAGCGAATATGTTTACGGATCAAACCATTGTCCAGATTCGTTGCTTTTAGGATTTCGAATTTAGGCACGGACAATTTGGATCGATCAGGTAACTGCCCCATCACCGTTTGCATGTTTTGCAGAACATTTTCGCGGCGGCGTTCCCAGTCTTTCACGTTTTGAATCGGTTGTACATTTCCACTGCTATCGATATAGCTATCAAGCTTGCGATGGGTGAGAGATTGTCCCAGAACTTCTGCGACAAGGGTCAAGAAGATGGAAAACCCAAATATGCTGGTTGACAAGTTTATGTGCATAAGATGATCTCGGCAAATCATGGAGCCTGAAGCTATTGCGCAGGAGCCATTATGGTAGCGGCCATGGCAACCGCTCGGCAGTCCCATGCCCGGGAAAAACTCTAGGCTAGTAAGCTGGCAAACTAACCTCTCCATATCTTCCACAGCAACGACATGAAGTCTTTGTCACCGAGCGTAGCTCGGCAGTCCTGCGTCCGACACCCTTTTCGCATCTGGTACCATCTACTGCCGAGCGGCCGTCCGAGAAAATGTCGCAACTAACCTCTCCATATCTTCCGCAGCAACGACATGAAGTCTCTGGCACGGAGCGTAGCTCGGCAGTCCTGCGTCCGACACCCTTTTCGCGTCTGGTACCATCTACTGCCGAGCGGCCGTCCAAGAAAATCTCGGAATTAACCTCTCCATATCTTCCGCGGCAACGACATGAAGTCTTTGTCACGGAGCGTAGCTCGGCAGTCCTGCGTCCGACACCCA
>JBILTA010000834.1:0-3560 GCA_044371785.1 Pirellulaceae bacterium
CTCACCACCAGTACCAGGCATATCATGCCCCCTCTGCCAAGAGATGGCGCTCGTCGTCTTTTACGAACAAACGGAGGCTATCCCTTGGAGGCTCTACAGCCCTGGAAGTGATCGCGCTCAGTCACTCCTCTTCTATCGGTGTTGCCACTGCAACCTCATCACGAAGGATCCCGCGGTGCGGTCAACAGCCGAACAGCAACGACGGCACTACGAGAAACACAACAACGACCTCTCAGATGTGGGATACCGCGAGCACCTGATGAGAGTGATTCGACCACTACGATCTCTTCTAGAAGAGAACGCGAACGGACTCGACTACGGGTGTGGCCCGATCCTCTCCATAGGCACACTGATGAAAGCCGAAGGGATCGAATGTCACTCGTTCGATCCGTTATTCTTTCCTGATGACACTCTCCTTACGGAGGATACCTACGACTTCATAACCTGCTCAGAGGTCGTCGAACACTTCAACGACCCTCGCAAAGAATTCCAGCACCTCTACGAGATGCTGCGTCCCGGTGGATTTCTCGCCGTTATGACTCAACTCCCCCCTCTCTCTTTTAAGGGGTGGTGGTACCACCGCGATCCCACTCATGTAGTCTTCTACTCAGAGGAAACCTTCGACTGGATCGCCAAACATTGGAATATGTGCCCGGTGCTCTTGGCGGAAAACGTATTCATTCTAAAGAAATAGCTCCTCTATTCCCGCGTCCCCAACTAACCCTCAAGACCTGCAAAAAATATCCCGATTTATGATACGAGATCAGGAACTGGAGCGATCATGTCGCGTACCGTCACGAGACACGACTTAAAGATAACGGAGAGGTGGATCGTTCTAGCGGTCCTCTCAATTATCACGCACCTCTCCGCCGCATCCGCGCAACTTCCTACCGCCGCACCAGAGACAACGTTCACCCCCGCCCCAACGAGAGATTGCTGCGCGTGTATCTACGACGATCGCTATCCCGCACAGATCCAGAAGTTTATTGCTCAATGCTCAAAGTGGCAGCGAGAACCGGGACAACGCCACTGCAATGTCAAACAGAACATAGCGCTCAGCGCATCAACCTCATCTACACAGTATATCCCCGACTGCCAGCTCGTCACCGTCGAGTATAAAGGACACACAACAAAGGCGGACGATCTCATCATGCAGGCCGACGCGTGCTTAACGGCTAATCCAAACTGCACACTCTATAAGTACAACTCCACGGGCTGTAGCGTCTTCGCGGATAAAGAGAGCGCCAATACCGTCGCGCTCAACATCCAACAACTCCTCCCTACCGGGTGTAAGGCGGAGGTCTCCGCGCACCAATGCAACGTGCTCACCGCCAATGGTGGAGACATAGTAACCACCACAAAGACCCAATACCTGATCGACCAACAGGGGATCTCTTGCATCTTTCCACCATGTAATGCAGTGCCCGGACGATGCGACCCTACTTCTGGGAATACGGCTTTTTCATGCCTCATTGGAAACGTCTTAGTCACCCAAAATTGCTGCAACATCCAAGGTGTAGGGCAATGGCTTAACCCAGGGCAACCCTGCCCCCGAGCGACAACTCCACCGATGCAGTGAGCCTTTGAATGTGCTTGAGCCCCACCACCACTGGTGTATAACCAATCTCCTCGTTATGGCGTGGCGAGAACAATAGGCTCGCAGGATAGTATTTTGTGCAAACGGTAGCTCCTCATCCAACAAGTCGAAGACCCTCGTCCGCATTGACAGACGGCTCCCTTCCCAATTTCAAAGCTCCACACGAACTAGACCCAAACGACCCGAACCACGCCCGCTCCCTCATTTCACTTAAGCGGACCGACCCCGAAATAATCGCGACTGCTCGATGTATCGCTCAGGAGATGGCGAAGGCTCCTCGTGAACAGATGCGTTTCGCTACCTTTGAGAAACTAGCCAAAGCGGCTCTTCCATCCCCCCTTGATCCAACAACATGGCAACCTATCGTTACCCTTGCGGCATATTTCTGCGCTCTCAATTCCGGGGAGCCGTATGCCTTTTCACGCACGTTACCGGGGGGACTTCTCGACACCTCGGACCCTCATTACGTCGCGCGCGCGGGCACCCTCATTCGGTACGCCTTCGTTGACAGGCTCGGTTTCGATACTGCCAACAAAATGGAAAATCTGACGAAAGCACACGAACTGTTCGGAGAGGTCGGGCTCAAATCGTTCGTCCAAAAAAACAGGGTCGGAGTCCTGGAGGTGATTACACTAGGTTTTCCGTCGGAAACCCAAGGGGAGGACCCAGCGATTAGAATTTGGGTGCCCGATGTTCCTCGCAAATGGACCGGTCCTCAGGGCGCTCTCTTAGCTACGCGCGCAACGGTGTGGATGTTGCGCTTCGGGGAAAAGATGGCGAGCCGTGACGAACATGGAACCATTCACTTCGACGTGCCTCGTATGCGTGACGTGGTCTGGCACGAGGTGTTCGAGCGACATGGCTTGCGTTCGATTATTGAAAACGACAACGCCCTGCTACGCTCCTACCGCGAATGCCTCGTTGCGGCGGCGACTGCACTAGGAAATCCGAACCTCTTCGGCTACGGAGCCGATCAACTTCATCCAAGCGCAATTCGACCGCGACTGAGATGGATTGGCGAAAACGGCCCTCAAGAACGTGAGATGGCAGCCACTCAGGTGTGGAAGCGTGTGCGTGAACAGCACCCAGACGCCTTCAACTCTGAAGGGCTTCCAATCCCATCACGAATTAAAGAGATCAACGACTGGCGGAAGGTTCTCGCGACCGCCGGTGTCGGAAGCACCGCGCACGCCTTTAAAAACGTCCGTTCTTTCCTCGAGTCCACAACTCCAGAGCTCTTTGGCTGGGCGCGATGGCAGATAAAACCGTGGGAACTGGATAACCGAGAGGGCAAATGGCAGGGCCCGGAGGGGTACACCCGTTTTGTCTCGGCGTTCGCCTACCTTTTAAGTCAACACGGACTAGGAAAACTCTCGCTCCGAGGCAATAGACTCGATTATGACCTAACGGAGGCTGATGTCTCAACGTGGTCCGCTCGATGCCACTCAGGAGAGATCCCCGTCTCGCTACGATACTATCTTCCATCGATGGGATTCGCCGGAGGATTGGCGTATGCGGCGCACACCTCCGTCAATTTCGCTCTCGAAAAACTCTTCAGTGAGGAGTCGCCTGGCTCTCTCGCGAAGGAACTACAGACGAAAGATCATGCGAAACTTCTCTACGCCCTTCTGAAAAAACATGGAGGCGCGACTCGCCTGGTAGTTTCGCGCCTATCGAGCGATGAGGCCGTAAACCTCTTAGAGGATGAGCCCTCACTGCGCGCTGAACTCGATACCGCCGACGACCTACTCCTAAAACCTCATCCAAGCCCGCTGCTCCACGCGAAGTTCGCTATCCTGACTAAACACGACATTTCATTGTGGATGGAGACGAGGATCGATCCGGGTCAGGACCGGAAGACACATGAGGCGTTCTTTTCGAATCGCTCCTGGAGCTCCACACCAATGGCGGATATTCAAAAGTATTCGCCGGAGCAGGTAACGCTCAAAAAACTCTTAGACGC
>JBILTA010000105.1:0-11384 GCA_044371785.1 Pirellulaceae bacterium
TCAAACCGTCAATCCATTTTTTCAGCCTGCACCTGTAGCGTCAGCATCGTCGGATCCCACTAAAACGTTTACCGATGTGAAAGCCGGTACCAGTGAGAGTTCCATTGTTGCCCCCACTACAGATGTAGTGGTTGCAGCCGATCCAACAAAGCCTTCCGTAGAGCAACCAGAGCAAGAGTCAGTCCCGCCACCGGTTCTCGATGGCTTTTGTCCTGTCACTCTGCATGAAGCTTTGCTTAGCGGTGATGCTGCGGGAGCATGGGTTGAAGGTTCGCCTGAGTTCGCCGTCAAACATCGAAGCTGCATCTATTGGTTCAAAGATGAAGCCCAGCTGCAGAAGTTTATGGACTCGCCAGATAAGTTTGCCGCAGTTCTCTCGGGCTACGACTTGGTCAGCTTCTTGCGTGAAGGTGTTTTGTTGCCAGGCAAACGAGAGCATGGTTACATTCGAGATGGCAAACTATTCCTGTTCTCGTCCGAAGCTAACAAGAAACAATTCGCAGAACGACATCACGAATATGTGTCTGAATTGCAACAGCTAATCACTCATCGAGAAGCCAAAAAACTCAACCATCCTGGAACAGTAACTCGCTGATCACCAAACGATTCACTGAGGGAAAAGAAGGCAAACTGCATCGCAGGGCAATGCAGTTTGTCATTTAGACTCAATGTTTAAGGATATTTGTAGTTCGGGTTATCAGGATTGAAATCCTCAGCGGTCAGCCCTACGTTGAGCTTCACGTTCAAGTAAGTGTATTCTTCTTCCAGCGGTGGTTGTTCGCCTTCTCTCTTTGGCCAACCAAAAGCCGCATATCGCAACGGAATCATCCGTTCAGCATCGAAAAAGATCTGGGCAATATGAAAGTCCATGCCTTTTTCTTGTTTGGGATGCGTCACTTGGATTAAGCGACAAGTGCGATCTCCTATTTTTTCGTTGTCGATGATTTGTACTAAGCAAGGGCCTAGCTCGCGATCTCGAGTTCCTTTTTCAATCAATTTCTCTACCAATCGAATCATCCCGATGCCAGTGATAGGATAACGATTTCCCATCATCGCGATCGTGCCTTCAGGATCTAAGTTCATTCGCAGGAAGTTTTTGAAGCCACCCTCATGAGCGATCAATTGATTGTTGTTTACACCCTCAATCCAAATCACTTCCCGTCCCTTTGAAGACGCTGGTGAATTAAATTTAAGATAAACGTGCATTGGAATGGCTGCCGAATCGTCTTTGGCTGCCGACGGATTGATGACCTTTAGTTCCATCTCAGACTCGCCCCCTAGCATTCCGCCGATTCGCTCACGTTTCAGCAATGTTGCTGTGTAGTCTCGTATCTCGAGTTGCATCTTGGATAGGGCATCATTAGCCAGTTCAAGCACTGGATCTAATGCGTGATTATCCCCGGAAGATTCGGTTTGAGTTGGTAATGATTGCTCTCTCACCACTGGGGCGGTGACGGAGGATGATTGCGAGCTTAATGTCTCCAGCCCCTCCTCGTCGGGCGCAAAAAATACAAGCAGAAGCGAGAATACAGAAGCGATCACGCACAGACTAATGGCAACTGGAAAGGGCTTGGCGTTTAAATCGCGCTGCTGTTTTGGGCTTTGCTCAGCCATTGTTCAACCTCCTGTTGTTGGATCGTATGGGCGACTTCAAAACCGCATAGATTCAGCGAGAACTCTCCATGCAGTTGATGGATACAAAGTCCCGCCAAGCAGAGTTCTCGGAACGCAGTCAAGAATTCTATGGCGATCCGTAAGTCATTGGCGTCTTGAAAAACATAGCTCTCATCTTCATTGATGTGTATATGAAGGGCTAGGAATCTTTCCGTCGTGCGAAAGCCGCGAGGCGTTACTTTAAGCTCGAACGCACCCGATTGTTTTCCCAAGAATAAAATGGTCCTGGCTGGTCCAGTCAGATTGTATTCGGTTTTCGTTAGGCCATGCTGCTTCGTATCAAAAAGTGCATGCGCACATAAATAGGCGTACGCCGATATCGTTGGGACAGATATGCCTAAGGAGTCCCAGGCACCGTGTAAATTCGGTATGTTCGGATTGGCTGACGAGCCTAGTCGATCTCGACTTAATTCGTCACCGTTTTCATTGTTCGGAAAATAATTCATCGTTAGAGCATCCGAGCATTCGGCTTGCATTGCTTTTTGAACGAACGTTAGGATATTCGCCTGCCCGCATCCACTGCACGATGGCCAAGGCAATCGCTCCCAAGGCAGCAGCGGCAAAGAACCAGCGAACTGCCATTTCTCCTCGTGATTCTCGAATGAGTCGAGCTGGCGTCCAGCGTTTGGCCAGCCAATCGGGAGACCAAGTCGAATAGACAAACAGCATGGCGATTCCGACTGTAATCGCCAGCATCAACAAGTCAGTCGTGGTCAAACTACTAGCTCCCTTGAACCATCTCTGGCTGCGGATTGGGTCCAGTTAATCGCATTCATTTAAGACCACGGCGTTCCAATAACGCTTCTACCTTAGGATCAGCCCCTCTAAAATCTCGATACTGTTGCATCACTTCTCGGGTTGCTCCACGGGAAAGAATCTTGGACCGGAATTCCATACCTGAGTTGCTTTCTAGTCCACCTTGAGTCGCCATATAAGCGAATGCATCAGCAGCTAAAACTTCGCTCCATAAGTAGGCGTAGTAACCAGCTGAGTACCCCCCGGACCAAACGTGGGCGAAAAACTGCGTTCGATAACGTGGTGGGACCGGAGCAAAGTTAACACCAAATTTGGCCAGCAGAGCGGCTTCGGTTTTCTCCACATCTTCGGGCGATGTTGGAACTTCTTCTGCCTTCATGGAGTGCCACCCAAGATCCAGTAAGGCTGCTGACAAATACTCCAAAGTGTCATAACCCTTGTTGAATTTGCTGGCTGCAATGGCTCGCTCTAATACATCTTGAGGAATCGTTTCCCCGGTCTTGTAATGTCGAGCGTAGTTCTTCAAGACCGATGGATCGATAGCCCAGTCTTCATGTACGGTCGAGGGAAATTCAACGAAATCGCGGGGCACCGAGGTACCGGACAACGTTGGATATTCCACTTGTGAGAATAAGCCGTGTACGCCATGTCCTAATTCGTGAAACATCGTTTGAACTTGATCCAGGCTCATCAGGACCGGTTCGCCGGGAGCGGCCTTGGAAATGTTCATCACATTGACGACAACCGGCTTTTGGCCCAATAAACGAGATTGGTTGACGAATGCATCCATCCAGGCACCACCCCGTTTGCTATCTCTTTCAATATAGTCCGCATAGAAAACGCCAATAATGTCTCCATCTTTGTTTAGCACATCAAAGACGCGCACTCCTTCGCAATAAACCGGCAAGTCCGTGCGTTCTCGAAATTGAACGTTGTATAAGCGGCTGAAGGTATAGAAGACCCCATTTTTCAACACGCTGTCCAATTCGAAGTAGGGCTTGATTAGCGCTTCATCAAAATCGTATTTGGCTTTGCGAACTTTCTCAGCGTAGTACTCCCAATCCCATGGCTGCACTTCACCAGCAATTCCGTCGGCATTCATGAACTCTTGGATCTGCTTGGCTTCTGCTTTAGCCTTAGCTAAAACTTGCGGAACCAAATCGCTCAACATCTTAAATGCAGCTTCCGGCTTCTTGGCCATCTGATTTTGTAATGCGTATTCGGCATGGCTGGCAAATCCCAGCAATACAGCCTTTTCAGCTCTCAATTTCGCGAGTTGGATCACCAATGCACGGTTATCAACTCCCCCATTCTGTCCCATCGCACGATATGCGGACGCTTCCCATACTTTTTTGCGAAGGTCACGATTCTTCAATGATGTAAGTACGGGCTGACGCGTTGTATTGGTGATGGAGACAAGATATTTGCCCGTATGTCCTTTTTGTTTCGCTGCCTCAGAAGAAGCAGCGATTTCTGCCTCCGTCATGCCGTCAAGTTGCTTTACGTCATCGACAATCACCGCGCGTTCTTTGGTCGCTGCTAGTAGATTGTTTTGAAATTGTGTGGTCAGTTTAGAAAGTTCTTCGTTGATCTGCCGAACTCGTTTTTGGGCAGCGTCATCGAGCATCGCACCAGCTCGCACAAAGCTTTGATGTTGCTCTTCCAATAAACGCTTTTGCTCTTCGTTTAATTCGAGGATATTGCGATTGTTCCACAACTCTTGAATTCGCGCGAACAATTTTTTGTTCAGATTGATATCATCAAAATGCGAAGCCAAAATCGGCGCGATTTCTTCTTCAACCGCTTGCAATTCTGGGTTCGTATGTGAGTTAGTAAGGTTGAAGAAAATCGCTGAGACTCTTTTCAATGTCTCACCGGTTCGTTCCATCGCAACCAAAGTGTTCTCGAACGTCGGTTTCTCTGTCGAATTGGCTATCAATTCGATTTCTTTTTTCTGCTCCGCCATTCCTGCTTCGAAAGCCGGTTTATAGTGTTCGACTTTGATTTCGTTGAATACGGGCGCTTCCAAGAATAGAGGACTCTTGGAGAGTAGCGGGTTTTCGGCTTTCATGGAACTTCCTGTAAACGCGAGCAAACATCCGGAAAACAGCAGCGTAAGTGGACGCAAATACCAACTTCGAACTGAAAGATATGCCTGCATCGAATCGTCCCTCGGCCACCCCAAAAATCGTACGAAAACAAAAATGGTTCGAACCTCCATTGTTGGGACAGGTTCGAGTTTTCTCAAGTGTACAGAGGCTTGCAGACGCTATGAAATAGGGTGACTGAACGTTTGTGGTGTGTCAGGTCTTCATGGTAGTGGGGGAGAATTTAATGCAGACCAAGGGGCGAAGGGAGCAATTCGTGCAGAGTACTAGCGCAAAAAAAAGGAGGGAGAACTTTCTGCTCTCCCTCCCATTGATGGTTTTCGGCGGCCAATATTTTTTCGGCTACCGGTTCGTGTTTTTCTTTTTGGGGTCGTTGGCGACTTCTTGTGTTGAGGGCAAGTAGCCCATGTATGTCAACATATCTCGAATTTCTGATGCGGACAAATCTTCCAGGAGTCCGGTTGGCATCAGAGAAACTTTGCTCGAAGCGATTTCTTCAACTTCCTCTGCCGTGATAGTGATTTCCTGTCGGTCTGCTTTGCGAATCGTCAAGCTTCCGTCCCCGTTGGTCGTTACTAAACCAACGTAAGTGTCTCCGTCTCGGGTACGCACTTTCTTGGATGCGTATTGATCACTGATCACATGCGATGGATACAGAATTGCCTCTAGAGTTTCCTGTTGTGTAAAGCGACGACTAATGGCTGTTAAGTCAGGACCAATGGTTGTCCCTTCACCCTGGAAGCGATGGCAAGCGGAACATTGAGCTCTCACAAACGCCTTTTTGCCATCCTCTGCGGAGCCACGCTTGCCGAGATCATGTTCAAGATACTCTTCAATTTTGGCGTAGTTCCACTTTGATTGTTTATCAACACTTGGCAATGCAGCCTCAGGACGATCGGGATACGTTTCGGTATACCATGTTTGCCAGCCACTGAGTGGCCCCTGTTCGGCTAAAGGTTCTCGTTGGAAGCCTGTCCAATGTTCCAGTAGAGTCAAGGCCGGTTTAGGGTCAAGATTGTCGTCAGCCAGTTTGATACCGACCAAGATGACTTGGCGGAATGCTTCAGGATCATCGGCAGCCAGTTCCACATTGACCAGCAGTTGCATGATTTCAGCTGCAATGTCTGGTTCAAGTAAGCCCAGACTACGAACTAAGTAGTCCCAGTTATCTCCACCCGGTTGTCCCGCCAAGGCCAAAGCGACTGCAGCACGACGATCAGGACTACGGCGCCAAATTTCTCTCAAATATCGAACCGAGGCTTCGTCTGAACTGCGAGCGAGAATAGCCACAATGCCCGTCTTGAGTCGTTTGAAAACATCGTCATGAACACCATCTCGATCGATCTTTTTGTCGAGTTCGATTAGGGCTTCGCGGTCCGCCACTTCCAGCTTCGCTGGGAGGACAGGCAGGGCAGAGAGTGCAGCGTTCGGCCAAATATCGCCTTCTGCTACGAAGATTCGAGCTTCTTCCAGCGGAATCTTTTCGCCGAATTCGCGACTGGCGATCATGACATACAGAGGAACGCTGCTGCCACCTTCATAGCGTTGGGCCATTTCATAGAACCGCAATAGTGCAAATCGTTCCACCGCATTCCAAGTGTGGGCGATTTTTGGCACATACAGGCTAACCAAAATCTTGTCGACCATCTCGGCATTACCTGTAAGATAAACCAACGCTGGTTCAATGATTTCTTCAGCTTGCATATAGGTGAGCAAGCGAATGAGTTCACGGTTGATGAGCGGTTCACCCGCAGGGAATTCTTTTACAAGTTGGGTTTTCAATTCGGGAACATCGGCGGGAGGTATTTTACCTTGATGCAGGGCGACCTGAACCACACGCAATAACTCGATGAAGTCTCGATCGCTCACGAAGCCCGACAAGGTTTGTTGACAAGCAGTGACAACTTCTTTTGCATGTTCAGGTGTAGGAGCACTGGTCATCAAAGCTAGAGAGCCAATGATCCGTTCGCGAATGGAGTCACTACGAATCAGTTTGTCTTTCCATGTGGAAGCATCCATTCTTTCCAGCAATTTTCTGGCAACCCAAGACAGATGTTTGTCTTCACTTGTTAACTGCTTGCGAATGTCATCGATCGTGAGTGTTGCTCCCTGGCGAAGCAATCCCTCAGCAGCCGCCAATCCAACCTGTGTGCTGGAATCCTTGAGCATCACTTTTAAGCGTTCTGTGACTTCGGGACTCGATTGTAACGCGAGAAGTCGAGCGGCTTTGTGGCGTAATCCCTCGTTTTGATTCTTAGAGAGTTCGATCAAGAACTCAGGAGTTGGTTTGGGACCGTACCATTGCATCAGGTCTAATGCGCGTATGCGGTAGCGGGTTGGGTTTTCATCGCTAGATGCAACCCCGGAAATAAGCTGGTTCCATTCTTCACCAAGCGACCGTTTGATCATTGCAATTTCTTGTCGAGCCCAGGCTGTTCCGATTTGTGGGAAGCGAATCGCTTTGGTAATACCGTCGCCGAGATTTTTGACTCGCTCTGGAATTTCGCCATCCCATGAGACTCGGTAAAGGCCACCATTTGTTCCGCGACCTCCAGTGCAGAAATACAGCGAGCCGTCGGGACCGACATCAATATCTGTCACGTTAAGCGGTTGGCCTTGGACGAATGTTTCGTATTGTGCTTGATAGGTTGAGCCATTGGGGGTTAGTCTCACCGACAGGATGCGTCCTTCAGACCAGTCTGCCAAAAACAATTGCTTTTGGTAACGCACTGGGAAGGCATAATGATCATAAACAATAGCACCGGTTGGAGAGCCGCGACCTGTATCCGTCATCGCCATGATACGGTCGGGATAATACTCAGGCATCGTTGCCCAACCACTTCGCCAACCCATCTCCGCTCCTTCAATGACATGGAATAGTTGCGTTGGTCGGTGCCAAGCCGCTCCAATGTCTGCTTCCATATCACTGTCATGAACGAACAAGGAGCCGTCGTCGTTGAAGGCAATGTCATATGCGTTTCGCAGTCCACCTGCAACTACTTCTAGATTTTGTCCACTGAGATCGGTGCGGACAATAACGCCACCAGGTGCTTTAACTCCACGAGCGTGTCCACCTGGATCTTCCATACGAGGTTGAACCAAGTCACCTTCGTAATAGTTGCGGTATGTGCTGTTGGCTGAGGGTTCGGTTTGTAAGGACTGGTGATTGCCGATGACAATATAGAGCTTGCCGTCAGGGCCTAGCGTGATGCCATGAGCACCATGTTCTCCCGCTGAACCGGTAAATCCAATGAGCTTGGTGATCTTCTCCAGGGTTCCGTTGCGGTCCTCGTCGGTTAACCGATAGAGCCCCGATCCATCTTCACCTTCGCCAGTTACAAAGACCTCGCCATTGAGCGGCAAGATACCTTGGATGTTCTTGATGCTGTCACAATAAACGCGCGAGCGATCGACTTTGCCGTCGTTGTCGCTATCGTAGAAAAGCATCAACGGCCCACCCTCTTGCGAGGCTATCACATGACCGAATTCATTAAATGCCATCGCGATTAGGGAACCAGCCGCTTCATCGTCGAGAATGCGTTCGACACTGAAGCCAGGAGGAGCGCGGAAGCGTTCTCCTTCATCGCTGTCCGAAGCGGCGACGTCCTCACGACGATCCCAGGGAGGAGTCTCTCCCAATAGTCCATAAACTTCGGCAGGGCTCCATCGCGCATCGTTAAACGTAGTGGCAGCCCAGTTACGAGGAACCTCTAATGCAGTGCGCCAGCTACGATCGGTGGAATAGGAACTCCAGGCACCGGAGTCAGGTTTGATTTGAACGCGAGCTGCTAACGCGGCCGTTGTCCCTTTCGTGTTGCGAACTTTGACGGCGATTACGTTGCGGCCACGAACCAAGTGAGGCTGCACATCGAAGTTGGTAAGTTCACGAGTCGATTCACCGCTTCCCACCTTTCTTCCGTTGACAAACAACTCATATTCATCGTCCGCACCAATCATCACCAGCGCTTGCTCAGCGTTGCTGATATGAAAGGTCTTGCGAAAGTAGCAGTCTGCCTGTGGAACGGCGTTGCGAGGATGTTCGGCTGTCCAGATCCAATTGGCCTCTTGAGCCGAGATTTTTGCTGGAGAAAGCAATAGGGTCACTAACGTGACGACGCACATGGTCCATTTCCGGAAACCCCATAAAGAGTTTCCGAATGCAGAAAAGAGTCGACCGTGAAGTGAAAAACTGGCGAAAGCATATCCAAAGGCTCTCGACGCATCCTGCGTTATGCGGCTCATTTCATCGCATCCTTATTGCACAACGAGCATTTCGGTACTTGCATCACCACCCTTAACGCGGGATTTCCCCGGAATAGGCAGCTAAGAGGTGGAGGTTAGTACAAATCCCTACGTTGGGGCAAGATCAACTTTTTTCGGTGAAGTCACCCCTGGTGCCAAGGACCGAAATTCAGTGAAATCTGTAGCGGCAATACCAACAATGCTAGCGAAGAAAAAGATTGAACCGAGATTGGCCAAAACCAGTCCTTGCACAGATCGAGAAAAACTGTCATATTTCTCGGAGATGCGTCCGTAGCTCAATTGGATAGAGTATCGGTCTTCGGAACCGAGGGTTGCAGGTTCGAGCCCTGCCGGGCGTATTCGTCTCTTCTTGCGAATTTTGGGCTATCCGCTAGTTCGCAGAGTGGGATGTTTTCTGTCACAGCGGATCATTTGCTGAAATCCCCAAAGTTTGATTTTCTGGCCCGATTGACGTGCCCTCGCCGTTCTTACCGCGGGCAGGTTTCCCGGATGTTGCTTCCGTCCGAACGGTATTGTCTACCTCGAACTATCGCGTTTTCTAGTTCATAAGGGGGTGCTTGGTACAACGCCGAATGCTTCCGACCCACCGAATTAGACCTCAAGCTGCCCGACCGACAGGTGAACAGACGGAGAGTTTATCAGTTTCTGCCACATTTTCCGCCGCTTGTCCCAATCGAGCGACTTGGCGATGGGGCTGATGTCGGCTTCTTTAATTGTGTCGCGGCCTTGGATGGTTCTGGGAAGGAAGAGGATTTCTTCTTGGATGTCGGGAGCGAGATTGTCCAGCCACATTCTCTGCGTCATTCGTGTCGTCGAGATCTGACCAAAGCAGGCGAGTTCAGATTGATTGATGATGGCTCCTGACCGAACCAGTCTGAAGCAGTGGTGAGCCAGGGCAAGCAGGCGGCCGATACGGGGTACGCGGCCAACAGGGATAGCTGGCTTCGCTCCGCTGTGAATCTGCTTGGTTCCACTACGTTTGGTAGCGACGTGAAATTGGCGGTTGATAGTTAGTCGTTCGGTCATTGTGCGTACTCCAGTTGGTTAATGGTTAAGCTTTGCAAACCGGTTGAATGAAATGTGATCGCTACGTTTCCACCAGGCCCGTCGAAGCCAGCGAGCACGTTTGTGATTTGCTGGTCGTCGATCCTTTGGGCTTCGAGCACCGCAAGCTCTGATGTGACCTGTTGAGAGCGAAGGTCGGCGGTTTCGAGTCG
The DNA here is from genome assembly GCA_044371785.1 of Pirellulaceae bacterium. Lineage (GTDB taxonomy): Bacteria > Planctomycetota > Planctomycetia > Pirellulales > Pirellulaceae > JAFLCP01. The sequence goes on from JBILTA010000105.1 coordinate 10,019, forward strand.
CGATTGTATTTCGCTGAGCCCTGACAAGTTGCTTGGGATGTTCGGGTTGGCAACGATCGCTTGAAGCTTAGCATGATCATCTCGTATCTGCCTCGCAAGCGACTTCTGTTCGTCTCTTACACGGAGGTCTGCATGTTGATGAAGTTTTGGCCGAAAAAAATTAAAATTGTTTGGGTATACCGTTTGTGAATCGCAGACGTTGCGAAACTCGATGCTCTATTTGTAGGAATACCCGGAACCGCACCGAATTGACGGAGTTTAGTCGGCAAAAGGCGTTGAATTGGGCAACCGATTGGAAGGCGAGTGGTCACCTCAAGCCGTCGTTGCGAAAACGCGAAGCCTCTATCTGTACGGTTACACATGCGGGGCGCACTCTGACGAAGTGCCTGTCTCATTTTTCTGGAAGTTTCCTAAAAGATGGGCTGAAGAAGGCTGGAATCTTAGTTCCGGCGAGAATTGTTCAACGAAGAGGTGACCGCTCTCGGGTTCCCTGTCCATAGGATTTCCCATGTCGCACCATACTTGGCATGCGCCAAAACGGGGGCGCCGCTTGACCAACGTACCTAGAATCATTGGTAGCTAGGTCCGATTGCAAGACTCCTACCGCAGAAGTTCGAGATTAAAGCCTTTGGGGTTATTGCCTCGTCTGTACCAATTGGCGGGACTGATGGGCGATTGCCCACTTTTCTCAGGTTGCACCCTTTAAGAACAGATTGACGATTGCATGCGCGAGGGTCGGTGTAAGGTCACGGCAAACGCAAGAAGGCGATCATCGACCGCGCTGTTAAACTCTACAGTCTGCTCAAGCTGCAATTGACTATCGCCGTAATGTTTCTCGATCATCCTCCTGAAGAGCGACGCTTTAACCGCAAAGGTATAGTAGAGCGTGGGTTGGGTAACTTGAGCGGCCTTGAGTATGTCGCGAACACTTGTCGAGGCGTAGCCATGCTGTGAGAACTCGACTTCCAGGCGCGCCAGCATAATGATCGTTATACTGGCGGTCAATCAAGTCGTCGTCTGGCATGCATGTTTGTCGAACTAGAAACCGCGTACCGAATTTCAAGGCTGGAAATCGCAGAAATTCCGTCACTTGCCAAGTCAAGGATTATGGGCTGGCAAGCTTAGGATAAAACCACCTTCTGGTTTTGCGGGCAAATTCCCAATGGTCGCTTCCATTTGATAATTGCCAGCTTCCCTCCAACGCAACTCAATCAACTTCCATTCGAATTCATCCCCAGTTAACTTCGATGTGGAAAAGATGTTCTCGACCAGACCGATCTCGCACTCGCGACTCGATGCGTTCAATGATTGGCCTAATGCGCGAAAGTTTAGCTGATCTTGCACTTTGCCTTCATTGTGTATTTCC
>JBILTA010000625.1:0-3556 GCA_044371785.1 Pirellulaceae bacterium
TCCCTGGCGATACGATCGCATCGACGCCAAACCACTTGCCAACATTCTCATCTACCAAACGTCGTATAGGTTTCTCGGTAAGATAGCTCGTCGTTATCACCATCGGTATTCGAGTGGCAAACTGCTTGGCCGTTTTTGCGCACTTCGCCAGATGAATGTCGAGAAAACTCCAATGCCTCCCTTTCAACTTGCAGAATGGATTCAGCGCCTTAACAACACCTGCGCCTCCCGTCCATCGACTCCCAGCGCCCGCTGCTAAAGTGACGACTGCAACTTCACCGCGAGCAATCGCTGCGCGTCCAAGCTCCTGTACTTCCCCATCCCGACTGCCACGCAAATCCAGAACATCATCCGCGCATACATCTTCAACAGTGGTTTGTCGGGGCATGCGATTTTGGGCTAATCCAATTCGACCATTCAGTAAATCCGCCCGTATTTGTTCATGCTGTTCACGATCAAAACCGTTTGCTCGTAACAACTCACGCAATGTTGCCCCTCGATCCTCTTTGCCGACTTGAGCCTGTGGCAATAAGCGATCTATCAACCAACCAGGTGTTTCGCTCTGTGTTCGACAACGACTTCCCAGTCGCATCAATTCCAATTGCGTTTGCGGCGTCAAATCACGAATCTCTTGTTTTATCCATTTAGGTGCTAAAAGAGCAAAATAACCATCAGGCATCAAAGCCTTATCGCCCATCAGCAATTCCGCCCAAGAACCTCGTTCGTTGATCGCAAAGTCATACACGACAGGATCCATTGCGAACGCTAAACTCTCTTGCATACGTTGCTTGGTAGCGCGCATCGTGACCAATAGCCAATCTTTCGCTTGCGGTTTAATCGAAGGATCGAAGATGAACCCCATCCCACCACCCGCCATCCCCCCCAACATCCAAAAGCCCCAAAACTTATCGCCAAATTCGGATCGCGCCTGCTCAATCAATGAATCGGTAAACTGATTCGTGCAGGCCGGGATAATTTTCTGCAGGGCGTTTTCAAAATTCTCCGTTGTTAGTTGGCCAAGCCGCTTAAGATCGCCAGCTTCCAATGCGTTTCGCACTTCCCCCAACAAACCTATCGCATGTTGGCGTGCCTTCCATTCATCTGGACTTCGCAGCAAATACTTCTCCGTTACCATTTCTAAAATGGGACCAACATTCTGCGCCATCCCACCATGAACCAAAACTAAACTTTCTTGCAGCTTGCGAAATGCATCAGCTTGTTTACATTTGGAATCCAACGAAACGTGGCGGGGTAATAAACAACCGCGACTCACACCATGCTCGGGATCACTTTCAGTCGCCGCACAACCATGAATCCACTTGATGCCGGGCCAAACACCTCCGGAATCTTGCCACCCACCTCCCGATCCACCCAACCACTCCCCAAGAATGGCTCGCGCCGCCACAAGTCTTCGCTCTGGCTCTTGCAACCCATTCTCTATCGCAGCGATCTGACCGGTGGCTCTCATCAGAACTGAAATCAAACAACCTAACAGGTTTGTCGACACAGCGAGTCGTGAGCCCTTCGGTATGTCATTCACTTGGCTGACAATCTCAAGCCCTACACCGTCACGCCCCATTAAGGTGCTGAGAAGGCTTTGAATCGGCAAATGACAACCTTCCATCGCAGGTGGCACAACTCCCGATGCGATCAGCGCTGCTTTCAACAAACCCAAATAATCTTTCGCAAAATCGAATACATCATCGATCTGTTCAATCTCAGTAACCGCCTGCAAGTCCACACTGACCAATCTAAGCACTGGTCGATCAATCACGCGCACGTAGGCTTCCACCGGCGGTTTAGGCTCCGGATCCCGCTGGTAAACAGCGAGATCAATCGAAGCATTAATGACCTGAGCCCCTTCAGGAAAATCCATCCCCAGAAAAAAAATATCCGACCAACCTGAATGTGAAAAATCCATTCGCACCGATGTTCGCTCACGCAATACGGGAAAGGCTCCACTTTGCTCATCAGGCTGCATAAGCTTCCGTTGAATGCGCAGTGGATGGTCATCCGGATGGCCAACACGAAACATCCACTGGTTCCCACGCACCGTGCGTACGCTCCGCCGCACTTGATCGGCCAAAGTTTGAAACGCTAATTGATAATAGGCTTTCGCTAATGAACTCGACAGCGTCAATGTAATTCCGCATCGGCCCTGAACGCCCAACAACGTATCAATGGCCTCCATAAATCGCCGTGAGAGCATATGCTCATGCGCCTCATGCGGAATCAAACCTGCCGAATTCGCTGGCAGTCGTTTAGGAATTTCATATCGATAGATCGCGCTGAGAAAAAACATAGCCCGAACTCTGTGGTACAAGTTCGGCGCATCTCGCCAAAATCGATCCAACTCCGAAGCCGCATTCAATAACTGCCGTTCATCGCATGCAGCACAAAAATCACTCAGCCCACGATGACGCAATCCGTCTTCCATTGACATGATCGTCTCGATCAACTGGCTTCCGATCGTTCGCTTTTCGGTTTCGGTTGTCATCATCATTTCCTAGTGCGAATTCAAATTCTGCTGTGCCAACAACTCAACCAATTCAGTCAATACCTTGTCTCGATCTACACCTGACAATGAAAATGCTAATTGCGCTGTTAGCAAGCCGTATTTCATGCCAATGTTGTACCGACTACCGGCAATCTCACATGCCAGGAATCGCTCTCTGGTTGCCAACTCATTCAAGGCTTCTGCCAATGCTATTGGACGATTGGGATGGCGCTGTGCCAACTCAGCCAACATATCCATCGCGCCTGGTGTTAATACATGCATACCAAAAAAACATAAATAAGTGCCACTTCGAAAACCGGAAATGGTAAGCTCTTGTTCGGCAAGTGTGGGTGTTGGCTTCTCAATCACCCGACGCACTTCGTAAAGATGCTCACTTCGCGGCAATCGGTTTCCGCCCACGGTACCGAAATAGGGAAGCATATGCTCTCGAGTCGGCTGAACTGCAGACACAGCACATTGTTCACTCTCCGCCGCTTCAATTAGTTGCTGAGCACAACTTTTGCCGATGCGACTCAGATAGAGATGATCACCAACCAAATGCAACACCGGTTGGTTAGCCATAAACGACTTGGCACGCAATAAAGCGTCGCCATAACCACGTGGCTCGTCTTGCGTTACAAATGTAATTCGATCTACATACCGACCTGCAGCTGCCGCATAAGCATCTCGATCGTCAGGCCTAATCACGATCGCTACCGATTCGATCCCCGAACTATCGATCTCCTCGATAATCATTTCGAGCGCCGTTTTTTCCACTCCATCTCGATCCACCAATCTCTGTAGTGGTAGTCCATTTTGACCTGGGCCAGCAGCCGTAATGACCGCCTTTTGAACTCGCATGGATTTCTTTCCTGAACTTCATTTTCTTCAATAAGTTCCACCGACAAATACTCGTGCTTCTATCCTAACTACTTTGGGACATTTACCGATACTTTCGACTTCCTTCCCTATGCCAAAGCTCCATCGCCCCTGCCGGTTGTAGGGACCCAAACCCGTTTTGGACGCTGAAACAACCAATATTTACCCCTAACCCGCCAC
>JBILTA010000106.1:0-11380 GCA_044371785.1 Pirellulaceae bacterium
ACTTCAACACGTTGTGTCAGAGCGTCGCCGATAGCGCTGTTCCAATCGTACACAATCTGAGCTTGAACGGGTCGACTGGTTGGCTTGATCAATCGTCCGTCACCAGCAGGCATACCCATCAAATATCTGAGACGTTGTTCGGCAGCATATATCCCGTTAGCCCCAGCCAGAGCGTTTTGTACCGATGCTTCGAAAGAGAAAAACTGAGCACGGGCTTGAGCCTCAGCATCTTTTTCGCCTCCACGCAGACCTACGTCCGCTTTAGCCTTAGTGGACTGCCAAGTCTTGAGTAAGCTCTCGCGAGCTACAACCTGGGCTTCTAGGTTTCTGAAAGCAAAATACAGATCCCAGTAGGCCCCTTCCACATCACTGACCAATTGGATCACACTGTTTTCAAAGTCGTGCAGGGCGATATCTGTATTGATACGGGCCAGTAGAACACCGTTGTATTGTCCTATACCTGAGTTTGGCCCAGCGATTTGGTTGTAAGTGATACCAGATCCCTGCATCAACGGTTGACGCCATTCCATTTCAAACCAACCCGTGAAGTCGCTTTGAAAGAGTCGACCGGGCGTGTTGGGGTTGGAATAAACGACGTTATGACGCAACGCAAAACGTGCACCCGTTGCAGAACGCTTGCTCAACTCGAGTGCGAAATTGCCACTGGTCTCTGCAAACACTGTGGGGACGAAGAAGAATATGTTATTGTTCGGTCGGTTATTCTTCTGCCAGAATAACTGCGTCGACATCTGAGCATCAAACGCAGACAAGGCTGCTTCCACACCCGCCTGTGGGTTGGTTTCAACGATCGCAGGGTTATAGGTTGTGTTGATCGCGTTGGGAGCTTGTACGACGCTAGCCCCGGTCGAACGCAAAATGGTGCTGTTGGTCATCGCAAACTGAATTGCTTCAGGCAACGACAATTCCCAACTTGGCAACTCGGATGGGTTTTGGAACGAATGCGGCACCTGTACATCTGCCACTTGAGGATCCAAGTGACTACTCACATCAGGGTATTCGATGCCGGTAGCAAAGTTCTGGTAATATGAGGCAGAAGGCTTTGTTGTAAAGTTGAATTTCTGTGACATACAGCCTGGCAATACAGCCAAACCTGCGCACAGAGCCGCAACAAATTTCTTTCCAATACCACGACAGCTCATCAGCGTTCCCTCCGCAACCCACCAACATGGCGGTAGCAGCCGTTACCACGAAAATAACAGTTGCTATCGTCATACTAGCTATCGGCGGTAGAAACGCTGAAAGTAGAATACTCGCTACAACAAGCTCGCACGAAATGATCCAAATGAACCTCACGCGCGGAAGTACCGGCAAGGTCTACCACGCCGTGTAGGTAAGCTTTAACGATTAGCCAAAGAGTGCAGGAAAGAATTAGATTTCTTCGGTCTGAACTTCGCGACTTGGAAGATAAGCGATGATCGCCTGAAACAAGCCGAAGAACAAACTGGAATAGAATACGTCCGAGGCGACCGAATTTCCAAAAAACGGAATGGCCATGTAATAGCACTCAAGTAATCCACTCAGGTTCTTCTGATAACCATTGAGCTCAGACAACCACACGCCGAAATTGCTGACGATAAAAAAGACAGTTGCGTTTGCGAAAGCTGCGGACAAAACAGAAACGGGACCAACACGATCTCGCAACACAACGCCGATCAAACTGCCGAGTGCAAAAGCTCCATAAACAAACGCCAAACTTATGGGACTGTAAAATCCAAAGCCCGGCACGTTGAATACTTGACCGATCCAATCGCTAATCACCATGGCGCCGACTGGAATCAGCCACAGGCCCCAGCCTCGAAGATAGCACCCGGCAAATAACCCCAAGGCACCAATGGGCGCGAAGTTGACTGGATGTGGCACGAATCGCAATGCCACGGCGAAAACCAAAAACAATATTGCGATAACTTTGGAATAGTCGTTCGTTGTTTTCATCTTCGTAACAGATCTTCTCAGTTGTTATGGCCAACTCTGTTTTGGCCAAATCTGGTAGGCATGGCAAACAGGGCAGCCGATAGGCTAACGGGAGTGAAGCGATCAAACAAGGGTTGATAAAGATTTCGATGGTATCGATTTGAAAGTTGCCTCGAACACCCGAACCACCCAATCCCCCACAAGTGCGAACTTGTGGCGGATAGGTGTCATTTGACTAGGCGTTCCCAATCTGTGCAAGCGTCTACCATCGATCCCCACCTCGGTTCGAGATCGTGCAGCGTATTATGGATCGTAGCCAAGGTTGGGAGCTAACCAACGTTCCATGGTGGACAAGGACATACCCTTACGACGTGCGTAGTCTTCCACTTGGTCATGTGTCAGTCGATCCACAGCAAAATAACGCGACTGCGGATGCGAGAAATACCATCCGCTCACGCTCGCCGCTGGCCACATCGCAAACGATTCGGTCAACGATACACCCGTATTGGCTGTACCATGGAGCATTTCGAATAACTTCCCTTTCTCCGTATGATCGGGACAGGCTGGGTAACCGGGTGCGGGCCGAATCCCTCGATACTGTTCATCGATCAACTGTTCGTTACTCAACCCCTCGGTTACTCCGTAGCCCCAATCGATACGGGCTCGTGCATGCAACATTTCCGCAAAAGCTTCCGCTAAGCGGTCCGCAACGCTCTTTACTAGAATCGAGTTGTAATCATCATGCTGTTTCTCATATTTCGCCGCTAGCTCATCCGCTCCGATACCAGCGGTAACGATGAAGGCTCCGATATGATCTTCGCGTCCCGAATCGACCGGTGCGATATAGTCTGCCAAACTTCTGAAATCGTTTTGGCCTTTGCGTTCCCATTGTTGACGCAAGAATTGGAGGCGTTGCAGCACTTTTTTGCGTTCGCGATCGGCATAAACAACGACTTCATCACCATCGCTCGCAGCTGGCCAGAAACCATATGCGGCCTTTACACCGATGGAGCCATCTTTTTCGATTTGAGCCAACAAACTCTGGGCGTTATCGAACAGTTCCTTGGCTTCTTTACCCACCACTGGGTCTTCAAAAATCTTGGGATACTTGCCTTTTAACTCCCAAGCCATGAAGAAGGGTGACCAATCAATATAGGGAACTAAATCCGCGATCTTGACTTCGTCCAACACTCGAACACCGAGGAATGTTGGCTTAGCAATGTCGACATTATTCCAATCGGTCTGGAACTTCTTAGCCTTCGCTTCAGCATAGGGTACGAGTTTAACCTGCCGAGCTTCATAGCTTTCGACTAACTCTTTTTGCAGCACTCTGTTATCCGCAGCGAAGTTCGCTCGTTGATCTGGATTGCACAGTTTTTCTACGACCCCCACACTGCGTGAAGCATCCAAGACATGCACGACAGGATGTTTGTAATGGGGAGCGATCTTGACAGCCGTATGTTTGGCCGAAGTGGTCGCACCACCGATCATCAATGGAATGGTCATGTCGGCACGTTCCATTTCACGAGCGACTTGAACCATTTCGTCGAGGCTTGGAGTAATAAGTCCCGACAATCCAATCACATCGACGCCTTCACGTTTGGCGGTTTCCAGAATCTTCTCGCACGAAACCATCACGCCCATGTCGATGACTTCATAGTTGTTGCAAGCTAACACCACTCCAACGATATTTTTGCCGATGTCGTGAACGTCCCCTTTGACGGTGGCCATCAATACTTTGCCACGTCCGGACTGTTTTTCCAAACCAGCCTTTTTCTTTTCCTCTTCCATATAGGGCATCAAATAGCCGACCGCCTTCTTCATAACGCGAGCCGACTTCACCACTTGAGGCAAGAACATTTTTCCGGCGCCGAAGAGATCGCCCACCACGCTCATACCATCCATGAGGGGACCTTCGATCACATCGAGGCAACGCGTCACCGATTTGCGGGCTTCTTCAACATCGATTTCGATATATTTATCGATACCTTTAACGAGCGCTTGCTTCAAGCGTTCTGACACCGGCGCATCCCGCCAAGCGAGATCCTCACCGCTAGCCTTTTGCCCACTTCCCTTTACGGTTTCCGCCATTGTCAACAAACGCTCGGTCGCATCGGGGCGTCGATTGAATAGAACATCTTCAACCGCTTGGAGCAGATCTTTCGGAATGTCCTCATAAACAGCCAATTGACCGGCATTGACGATCCCCATATCCATACCCGCAGCAATTGCATGGTACAAAAATGCGGAATGCATCGCTTCACGTACCAGTTCGTTTCCTCGGAAACTAAAGCTGATGTTGCTAACCCCACCGGATACTTTGGCACCCGGGCAAACCTTCTTGATTTGGCGAGTCGCTTCAATGAAGTTGATCGCATAGTTGTTATGCTCTTCGATACCCGTAGCCACGGTTAGAATATTGGGATCGAAGATGATATCTTCCGGTGCAAAGCCAGCCTTATTGACCAAGATATCGTAGGCTCGTTTGCAGATCCGGACCTTTTCATCAATCTCGGTAGCTTGCCCCTTCTCGTCAAACGCCATGACGACAACAGCCGCACCATAGCGGCGAATCAAGGCAGCCCGTTCCAAAAATGTCTCTTCGCCATCTTTCAAACTGATCGAGTTGACGATCGATTTGCCCTGCGTATTCTGCAATCCCGCTTCGAGAACCTCCCATTTGCTGCTGTCAATCATAACGGGCACACTGCTGATGTCGCGTTCGCCAGCGATCAAACGCAGAAAACGGGTCATCGCTTCAGCGCCATCCAACAATGCGTCATCCATGTTAATGTCGATGACCTGCGCGCCGTTTTGTACTTGCTGTCGGGCAACCTCGACCGCTTCTTCATACTGATCGTTGCGGATTAAACGCGCAAAGGCTTTCGAGCCAGTCACGTTAGTACGTTCACCGATATTGATAAACGATGTTTCAGGCCGCATCGTCAATGGTTGTGTACCACTGAGCCGCGTAAAGATGGGAACTTCTGGCTCACGATGTGGAGTCATGCGAGCTACACGATTGGCGATCGCATTGATGTGGGCGGGCGTCGTTCCGCAACAGCCACCGATGATGTTCAACCAACCTTGTTCGGCAAATTCGCCAACGAGATCGGCCATCGCGCTGGGACCTAAATCATAGGCCCCCATTTCATTGGGCAACCCCGCATTGGGATAACAACTGATTGGAACGGTCGAGATGCCAGCCAGCTCTTTAATGAATGGCCGCATCTTTTCAGGGCCCAAAGCGCAGTTCATTCCTACGCTCATCACCGGGAAATGAGAAATGGCATTCCAAAAGGCTTCCACACTTTGACTGCTGACGAACGTTACCCCAGCGTCAGTAAAGGTTCCACTGACCATCACAGGCACATACTTGCCTGAATCTTCGAAGTATTTACTGATGGCAAACAAACAGGCCTTTAAGTTCAACGTGTCGATCACCGTCTCGGGCAACAGCACGTCGACCCCACCTTCGACGAGCGACTTTACCTGTGCGTAATAAGAATCAACCATTTCGTGGTATGTTACACCACGGAATGCGGGATCCTCAGGATTAGTGGAGATCGCTGTTTGCTTGGTTGTCGGTCCAATACTTCCAGCCACAAATCGTGGCTTATTGGGATTGGCCCGCGTGAACTCGTCGGTCGCCCGACGTGCACACTGAACAGCAGCCACATTGATTTCATGAACCAAATCCAGCGGCAGATCAAACTCGACCATACCGATGGGGCTGGCACCGAAAGTGTTGGTCTCAACGATATCCGCACCGGCATCGAGATACTTCCGATGAATCTCGGTCACTTTCTCAGGATGGGTCAGGCAGAGAATGTCGGTAAAATTTTTAAGGTCTTTGGAATGAGAGGCGAATCGGTCGCCGCGAATCGCTTGTTCGTCCAATTTTAATTGTTGCACCATGGTACCCATGGCTCCGTCGAGGACCATAATCCGTTGACGGCAAAGTTCTTCCAAATTGGATGTCGGCCTAGATCGCTTCAACATTACTATCTCACGCTTACACTAAAACACGCGTCCAGAATACAAATTTACACAACACCTCTTTAAAGGGACTTGCCCCTCGAAGCGGGTTGGACGTTCCAGTCATTATCTTCCCAGAATGACCGAAAACCGGCAATCAGATATTGCTCTGTTCCGGGAGGATTATCTACATAACGACCGGCGGCAGAGTTTGCGCCTTCTGCCTGTTTTGGAATTTGGCTGAAGAACTGTATCGATTGTGACGATTATTCAGCTAACTATAAGTAGATTTCCGCGCCTCGGGAGTACATTCACCCCCGCAGGTAGGGTTAATAGAGCTGCCACCTCCACAGTAGGGAGTATAAAGCGATGCCACGGATGGCTCAGCCAGGAACAACCACGAATTTGCGTCGACTTGCCGGAAGGCGATCACCAGCAACAGGTGGACCACATATTCCGCTAGAGAGCAGCGACTTCCCTCCCGTTCTTTTCCGCTTGCCAGAAGTGGAAAGTGAGCCCGAGTCCATCGCTTCACCTACTAGCGCTAGCCCTGCGCCAGTCGTCTTCCCGATGACCGCATTGCCAGCTGCCGCATCGGTAACAACCACGTCCACAACACAAACATCGGAAGCGAACTCGGCGGAAGCTGGACAAAACGTATTCAATCATGTCGCTGGCGCTGTAACAGGTGCCGTAGCTGGCACCGTTGCCAACAGCGTTGCCGTGGCAGGCAATTTTGCTGGCTCAGCTTTGGCCGCGACACCATTTGGCACAGCACCATTTAACGCAGCGCCATTTGGTTCTGCACCAGGCGCTCGCCCCAGCTTTTCGTCTGCGGCGTCCAGCATTTCTCCAACAACCGCATTGGAGACGCCCGCATCAGCACGTTCAACACCTGTCGTTCGCCCGATTCCCGAGTCTGCAGAAAACGATTCGCGATCTTGGTGGGAACATTGGTCGAGCGGCATCATCTTGATGTTGTTGATTCTGGCTTTAGTTACCGCCGGCATCATGGCGATACGCGATCCAGAAAAATCGCGCAATACACAACGCTCCATCGCGGACGATACGAACACCACAAGCGTTCCAGCCAAAACAAATACCGATACAGCCCCAACGGCGAAGTCGACTGCTCCTGCAGAGAACAAACCCACATTGGCTGACTCCAATGCTCCGGTTACTTCAAGCCCTGCCGCGTCCGCAACGCTCAGTCCTTCTCTATTGCCAGAAACCAGTTCGACGTCCACAGAAGCCAATAAGTCCAAGGTTCCATCTTTCACTTTGGAATCCAATAACCAAACATCGGCCAACATGGCGAACAACGGCACCAACGGTGGTCCTGCTTTGATTGCCGATTCTTCAGGCTTTGTAAGCTCTGCTCAACCTAGCCCCAGCGCTGCCGCCTCACAAGGTTCAGCATCGAGACTAGCTAACGGCTTTGCGAACACCAACAATCCGAACTCCACACAAGCCATCTCCGCTTCAACTCAAATTGGTAAACCACAAGCAGACAATTTTGATGCGACCGTACCTGCAACACCTGCAGACTCTGGCAACGCTAATCCAAATCTGTCATGGCCTGTTGAGGCACCTGAAGCGGCAGCTCCTGCCAATGATCAACAATCATCCGCAACAGAAGGCGCAACGAACCTGAAACTGAGTAATGGTCCAGTCGTCACGGCCCCAGATCTATTACCTCCTGCAGAATCAACACCGGGAACACCTGCGGTAGCTTCAACACAAACGGCACCAACCCAAGCTGTGGCAACTCGCCCTGCTTACTTGGAAACCTCGCTACCCAACGAAGATCTGGAGAGCATTCTGGAAATGCGCCGACAAGCCATGGCAAACTCAAGAGTTGTCAGCAATCAGTATTACGCTTCGCCTACTGCGGCAGCTGGAACGCCAACATCTGCCTCGCAACCTTCAGCTGGTTCTTCCAATATGCCAACCTACAACGGTGTACCAAACAACGGTGTGCCAAACAACGGTGTGCCAAACAACGGCGTGCCGCAACAAGTAAATCCACAATATCAAAACCCACAGTACCCACCTGCAACAGCTCCTGCTTATCAGGGCGGCTACACCCAAGGCATGACCAACCAAGGACAATATCCAATACAACCCAACATGGTCCCAGCCCAACAACCTATCTCGTATCCTGCTGGTATGAATACCGGTGCAATGTCCTACCCACCAAGCAACGCTAACGCCGTACCTTCGCAAGCAATCGGTACACGTAGCTGGACTTACAACCCAAATACGGGTGCCACAAACGGCGCACCAAACTCATGGACACTGAACCAGCAAGGTTCAACGCAACCAACCGCAAATCAACCGCTGCCTAGCAACGGTGGCCTGCAGATGGATCCCAATTATGCTCGTCAACTTGGTTATGGCCAGGCCAACCCAACGGCGCCGAACGTTTCGGCAAGCGGTTCAGGCTGGAGCAATACGGGTGTGCAAAATAGAGTACCCGCTGCGAATAACCCTTATGGCATTATCAACAACCAACCTGCTGTTAATCCTGGCGTTCCCAACATCGCTGCCCCAACTGGTTCAATGATGGTACCCAACGGATATCCGACTGGAACAGCAAGGTAGTCTTCACGTATTGTGAATTCGCTTTCGGAAAAACGCCCTTCGCATTTTGAAACGACCGTAATAACTGACCGCTGATAGGAATGGAACGGATATGAGCACACTCGATCAAGCCTTTATCCGAGCATATAACAAAGACCGAAAATCTTCCGCCAATAATGCTCCGAACGCTGCTCAAGCTGCTAACGTTGCTCACTCAGACAACACAGCTCGTACGATTCCATCTCCAGTTAACGCCACAGCTCATGCGCATCCAACATCTCATGCCTCTGCGTCAATGACACCTGAGATGCATGACGAAGCCGCCGCACCAACAGAAGCTGGGCGTTGGTATCGTGTCGATGCAGCGGGTAACTTGCACACTCGCCATCAACGTATGGGTGAGACGAGCGAGTCGGTCTATCAAGAACCTAGCGCAAGTCAAAATAGACAAACAACGTCTGAAACCACTCGCACCGAAAGCAACTCAGGTGCCATACAGTCGCGGCATAGTGGACATAGACTACCTCCGTATCCTCATATGAATAGCGGTGCCAATACAGAAGCTACTGAAACCGTTAGTGTTGCAGCAACCCATTCGGGTCGTCGCACTTTGGCAAGCTATTTGGCACAGAACCCAACGAGTCCCTCGAACGATTCACTTGTTGAAGACATTGCCGATATCCCTACGGTTCCGTCTCAACCTTCCATCAGCAGTGTAGCTAAACCGATCACCAACTTGGCTGGCTCAGCTACTCAATCCATGCCGTCACCCATTCCTGCCAAAACGGGTGATCGCATCGATAGTCAATCGACACCCACTCCAGCTTCGTTCCGCGGCAATACTAAACCGGTCAATAGCATGGCCGATGTGAAAGCCATTGCGCCAAGTGAGAGCAAGTCCATTTCTTTCGAAGACGAGAAACCTGCGCGTACGATTTCGCAAGAAGCCACCCGCAGTACTCTGAAGATGCCTGCCGTTGGACATTTCCGCACGACCCGTACGGATCGCCCTGCAGTCCAAGAAACAGAAACAGCCAAGACCAAGTTCGCAGCCGTTCCTTTCCAAGCAGCATGGGAAGTTGATTCCTTGTCTTGGCCTGAGATCCAAGCCACTTTACTGCAAGAACAAGATCGAGCTTTCTCAAAAGTGGCGGCACATTTCAGTGATGCCTGCCATCAGGGATTGCAGGTTTTGATTGTAACCAGCCCAACAGAAGAGGAAGGTCGTAGTACCGTTGCAAGCTGCATCGCCCGGAGTGTCGCCCAACGTGGAATCCGAGTCGCTTTGTTGGATGGTGACATCGAATCACCATCATTAGCCGACTCGCTCAACCTGGAAATCGCCCAAGGTTGGAACGATGCCATTATGGAAGGATTACCTTTGGAAGAGATCGCTATCCATTCGATCGAAGACCAAATTACCTTGATCCCTCTAACGGCCAATGAAACATCACCTAAACTCGCACACATCGATCGTTATATCGCTGCCGTATTGGAGCGATTGCGTGAGTCGTTTGACTTGATTGTGATTGACGCAACTTTCATCAATTCGCTAGACAATCGCTTGATTGGTACGGAAGCCAATGAAACCATCGATGCCATGATCCTGGTGACCGATGGTCGCAATGAAGACCAACAACGTATCGAGACCGCCGTTCGTCGCATCAAGAACCTTGGTATTAGTTCTGTCGGTATTGTCGAGAACTTCACTAACACTTAAGCCATCCCCACGCTAACGAAACACGATAGCAAAATAACCAACACTGATAAGAAGGAATGCAAAAATGTACGAAGAGCATTGGCAGCTCAACGGTCGCCCTTTTGAGAACAGTGTTGGCCGTGGCGCAGCTTATTATCCTGCCGAATGCCATCAAGCAGCTTTACTCAAGCTTATTTACGCGATTGAAAACCGTCGAGGACTCGCACTTTTGTCCGGCCAAACGGGTGTCGGCAAAAGCTTGATTGTGCAATTATTGCGAACCCGACTTCCCGACAATTCATCGCCACTGATTACTGTTTCTTATCCCGCTTTAAATCCAGCGGAACTCGTACGCTACATTGCGCAGTCACTGAACCCCGCCGAAGAAACACGCACCTATATTGATACGGCTGATGCGATTCTGTCAATTCAAAATTCGCTCCGACGTTATGTGGAACAGGGACGTCATCCGGTGATCGTTTTTGAAGAAGCTCATTTGATGGAGAATTATAGCGGACTGGAAACAGCTCGCTTACTGCTCAATCTTCTGAGTGATGAAACGGATGGCGAAAGTGCTTGGACCATGATTTTCTCTGGCCTGCCCACGTTGCTGGCCCAAGTAAACCGCTACCAACCGCTCGACGAGAGATTGGCTGTGAAATGTGTCCTAAGTCCTTTTACGGCTGATGAAACCACGTCTTACATTCAACATCGCCTGCGCTGCTGCGGAGGTGATGCGGAACGTATCTTTACACGCGATGCCATCGATTCGATCCATACGCTTTCCGGTGGCATTCCACGCCGCATCAATCGACTTGGCGATTTGGCCCTAATGCTGGCGTTCGCTGAAGATCGACAACAGATCAATACAGACGTCATCGAAGGCGTGCAAGCAGACCTGCTGCCTATCGCGTAAACAACCTGCGAGTGTGTTCCGACAAACGTGGAAAAAAGTTCCGATCCCAGGCAGGCCGATGGGTAGCTGAGCGTGTGACCGACGCAAGGTGACACACAGCAACAATCCAGCGGTAGAGACATCCCTGCGCGGAGGTAAAACTGCGTCTAACGTCGTCGGCTAATGATGCTGACAGATGGACTCGGGGATGATCGGAACGGCACCTGATCGACTCGCCACATAAGCGCCCACGAGGTTCGCATGCGCGATAATCGTGGCTATGGGTAGACCGC
>JBILTA010000107.1:0-11377 GCA_044371785.1 Pirellulaceae bacterium
ACCCTGCTACATTGCCTCCAGGTTGTTTGCATCCTCGCCGCGTCATGAAAGGTGTGGTTGCAGGTGTCCGCGATTACGGCAATCGCATGGGCATCCCAACCGTCAATGGTGCGGTGTATTTTGATCGACGGTACCTCGGCAATCCACTTGTGTATTGCGGGAATGTCGGCATCCTGCCACGCGACAAATCCGACAAAGAAGTTCACCCCGGTGATTGGATTGTCGCCATCGGTGGCCGCACAGGGCGCGATGGTATCCATGGAGCGACCTTCAGCAGTATCGAATTGACCAGCGAAAGCGAAAGCATTTCCGGTGGTTCGGTGCAAATCGGAAATGCGGTCATGGAGAAGATGGTCCTCGACGTATTGCTTCAAGCCCGCGATGAAAACCTTTATCACGCGGTAACCGATTGCGGTGCCGGTGGCTTTAGCAGCGCAGTGGGTGAAATGGGAGAAGAAATCGGGGCCGAAGTTTGGCTCGACCGCGCTCCCTTAAAATACGCTGGCTTAAGCTACACGGAAATCTGGATCAGCG
The DNA here is from genome assembly GCA_044371785.1 of Pirellulaceae bacterium. Classification (GTDB taxonomy): domain Bacteria; phylum Planctomycetota; class Planctomycetia; order Pirellulales; family Pirellulaceae; genus JAFLCP01. Next base: position 535 of record JBILTA010000107.1, read on the forward strand.
AAGCTCAGGAACGCATGGTCTTCGCGGTACCACCAGAGAAATGGGAGCGATTCCATGAAGTGTGCGCCAGCGAAGGTGTCGAAGCCACCATCATCGGCCAATTCGTTCCGACCAAACAACTGCGGTTGATGTATCAAGATACAGAAGTCGGCAACCTGTCGATGGAATTTTTGCACGATGGTCGACCACCCGTTGTTCGTCAAGCAACCTATCGACCACCCGCACCCAAGCCAGCGAACATTCCGGATCTTGATCGAACCGCGATAGAAAAAACATTGCATAAGATTTTGGGTTCGCTCAACGTCGCCAGCAAGCACTGGGTAATTCGTCAATACGATCATGAAGTGCAGGGTGGTAGCGTCGTTAAACCGCTGGTCGGTCCGGTGTGCGATGGACCTTCGGACGCTGCCGTCGTTCGACCCCTTTACGACAGCAATCGCGGCATCGTGATCAGTTGCGGCATGAATCCTCATTATGGCGACTTAGATCCGTATCACATGGCAACCAGCGCGATGGACGAAGCGATGCGCAACGCTATATGCGTCGGCGCTGATCCACGACGTATCGCTCTGCTCGACAATTTCTGCTGGGGCAATACAGATCGACCAGAAACGCTGGGAACGCTGGTGCGAGCAGCCATCGCCTGTCGCGACTTAGCCGTTCAATGGGAAACTCCATTTATTAGCGGCAAAGACAGTTTGAAGAATGAATTTGCATGGGTCGACGAGAAGGGCGAAAAACAAACACTCGTTATTCCATCGACTTTGTTGATCAGCGCGATGGGACAAATCGATGACATTCGCCGCTGTATCACCATGGATCTCAAGAGTGCGGGCAACAAACTTTATTTGGTTGGCCCTACTCGCAGTGAATTCGGTGGTTCACATTTCACCTTGGTTCATGGCCTGATTGGCGGTGAAGTTCCGAAGGTGGATGCCTCGCTTGCCAAACGAGTCTTCTTCGCCTTGCATGATGCGATGAAGTCCGGCCTAGTACGTTCTTGCCACGACCTCAGCGAAGGTGGCCTGGCGATCGCAGCTGCTGAAATGTCTTTTGCCGGTGGCTTGGGTATCGATCTCGATATCGCCGAACTGTGCCAACAGCAGTTCATCGATCCAATCACCGCTCTGTTCTCTGAATCCAATTCGCGATTCTTGTGCGAAGTTCCTGCCGAGAAAGCTAGCGACTTCGAGAAACATTTTAAGAACTTACCCATTTCGCCCGTTGGTCATGTGACAGGTGGACCCAAAATAAAGATCTTGGCAAACCATCAATGTGACTCTGTGCTCGCCGATGTTGCCTGGAATGAACTCAAGCAAACCTGGCTTCGTCCACTCGACTGGTAACATCGTTTTATTGGAAGGATCCGCCTGTGGGCAAAAAGGACAAAGCCCTGAAACGAGACAAACAGCCTGACTCGAACTCTCGCAAGTCGAGTCAGGCTGAGGCTGCATTTCCACGTCCAGCCAATCAAGTGCGTTGGTCACTTGCGCTCAGCGCGGCAATTCTTCTCTGGGCCAGTTATGCTCCGCTTCAATTGACGCTGACCTCTTTGTTTGCATTGGTTCCTTGGATTGTGTTGTGCGCAACACCAACACCCTTTCGGCGATCGGACTACTTCCGACTTTGGATTGCAGGCTGCCTGTTTTGGCTGCTGACACTGCAAGGTATTCGACTCGCCTATTGGCCACTTTATGCAGGTTGGTTTGCCTTATCGTTGTACCTGGCGATTTATATCCCCTTATTTGTCGGAATCACGCGAGTCGCCCATCATCATTGGCGCATCCCTCTCTGGATCGCGGCACCAATCGTTTGGATAACTCTCGAAATCACGCGTGCCTATTTCCTTACCGGCTTTGCAGGATTGCTGCTGTCACATAGTCTGGTTCGCGTCCCGCTACTTCTGCAAGCCGCTGATCAAATCAGTGCTTACGGCGTCGGAGCATGGGTTGTCCTCACAAATGCCGTTTTGGCACAAGCTTGGCTCGCATATCGATCGCGGACTGTGAAGTCGGCAATCCCTGCTCTGATCACAGGTACCGTGGTCACTGTCGGCATACTCGTCTATGGCCAGATCAAATTGTCAGAGACTCGCGAACTAGCCATAAATAACAAACCGCTACTGCGGATGGCTTTGATACAAGAGAACGCACCAACCATGTTCGAAGCAACCGAGCAACTGCGGCTAGAGGCTTGGCAGCGTTACGCACAGGGGACCAAAAAAGCGGTCGAACGATTTGAGTTCTTTGATGTCGTCGTCTGGCCCGAATCGGTCTTCACGGCAACTGAACCGATTATGCTGGACCACTCGCAAGGCGAGTTACCACCAGAACTCGTTGCAGCCAAAGTGTCGAAAGAACAATTCGCTAAATCGGTTCAGTCCGTCAATCGCATGTTTACGTTGAAGGCTCAAGCCTTGCTGCGAGCCGCACGAAAGCCGATGAACGAGTCTGCCAATGCCGAAACCGCTGGCGTTGAAACAACCCGCGATGTTTATGCCATCGTGGGAACGGACATTTACGATATCCAACCAACAGTTCTTAATCGCTACAACTGCGCGGGCTTGATCGGCCCTAATGCTCAACTATTGGATAGCTACGCCAAGATGCACTTGGTGATGTTCGGCGAGTATTTTCCCTTCAACGGTTTCTTTGGGCTACTCTATCAGATGTTTGGCATGGCTCCACTGTCGGTAGGTGAAGGCGATAAAACGTTTCATATCAACGATGTTCGCCTGGCTCCCAGCGTTTGCTTCGAAAGTATGGTCCCGCACCGGATCGCTTCACAAGTACGAACGCTAACCGCCAAAGGCGATTCGCCCGATATCCTCGTCAATATCACCAACGATGGTTGGTTTCGTGGCTCATCCATGCTCGATCATCATTTGGCCTGCTCGACTTTGGCTGCCATCGAAAATCGTAGACCGATGGTGATTGCCGCCAACACGGGTATATCGGCCTGGATCGATGGGAGTGGTCAAGTCCAAGCTCGCGGAGCACGTATGTCCCCCGATCAATTGCTAGCAGAGCCGTATCGCGATAGCCGCTGGGGCCTCTTCCAGGTTGTCGGTGATTGGCCCATTCGAATGATTGCTCTATTGACCTGGTTGATTTACGTTGGCGGCTTGGTACAACAAAAGTACTTTCGGAAGGACTCGATTGCGAAATCATCCGATTCAACACAACCTGCATAGATCGCATGGACTCGTTGAAGAGTTACTGATGTGATAGAGCGAGGTTGTTATGAATCGCTGCGATTCCGCGTCTGCGCTAGCAATCAGGCCAGCAATAGGGCCTGAATTCTATTCGAGAGTTGCGTTCGATGAAGTTCTTTGTCTACTTCATCATTGGCTGAACGACGCTAACTTACCTCGCAAGACCAAAGATCGTTATCTCGCGTGGCTGGACAATGAAGCAGTCCATACCTTACCGTCCCTCAGCCAAAATTTCCGGGTCTATAGCTCATTTCCATCGCCACCATCCAAGCTAGAACAAAACGGACTTCCGAATCTGTGGTATTGGTTCATAGGAAACAAAGGACTATTGCACGAGCTCGATCATCAACAGAATTTTGCCGCTGTGGTCAGCTCACGGCAATCCTATCGCAGTGAAGATCGACAGCGTTGGTTCCGCAAATTCCTGCACGCAGCCCAAGCGATTGATCGCGATAACGATTGGTGGCTCCTTTTTCCTTCGATCGCAGCGGGGCCGTTATCGGAACATGTAGCTCGACGTTGTCAGGTGAGATCCGTGAAATGCGAGTTACTTCCATGGCTTTCTCTCCTAGAACGGCTCTCACAACTTTCCTCTAGTAGCCATGATGTCTTCAATGAATATCGCCAAGTGCAATGTTGGCTTACCCCATCCTTGCACTCCGATAGGGAACCGCTCTCATACAAAAGCGCAACTTCGCTGAGTCTGTCGACAGAGTTTAAGACTAACATCTGTGACAGCTTGAGCGTTCATTTGCCGCAACGCCTTCATGTGATCGACATTCGCGTAGGTGGCAATATGGATCAACTCATTACGGAGCGTCTTCGCGCACAGCCGCAGCAAGATCGATCTGTTCGCATCTATCGGCTTCTGAACGAAAAAGCCACCGCACAGCAAAGGCAGCTCGACTTGGGAGCCATCGATTGGCTTATGCTTGAACCAATCAAAGCGCACAAGGAACCTGTTATCGACAATGAACCGAGCGATCACGCAATCTGCAATCCTATTTTCACTCTGCGCTGGCCGCTACGTTCTTTTGAGCCAACGGTTTGGCCTTATCTAACGCATTGTACACGAGCCCGATTATTCGAGTGGTCTGATACGACACTCAGCGCCGAATGGGATCGATGGTTACTCAATGGCTCACCCGAAGAATCATCACCCTGGGAAACGTTACTTCAAATTGCAAGGTCTCAGAGGCTGTTATCATCTCCGCAGATGACTCGCGATAAAATTTCAACGATAAGTTTCTCTGCAGTCCCTTTACTGGACCTGTTATCACGACGCACATATCGCAGCCATCTTCGTCGTTGGGATTGGGAACCTTATGGTGTCTGTGTTCAAAAAGCAGCCTTAGCAGAACTTCCTGTTCGTGAAGTCATTTATGGCGACGAAGCGACGTGGAGCCATTTGCCTCAAGAGGATCGTCCTTGGTTTCAACCCCGCTTTTCTCGCAATGGGAAACTTGATTGGCAAGCAGAAAAAGAGTGGCGTCTAGTGGGCGATTTACGTTTGCGAAAACTTCCTTGGGAGGCCGTTTTCTTCTTTGTCCCTACGCTGCAAGAAGCCAAAGTTCTTAGTCGCATCTCCTCCTGGCCCGTGGCTGTGGTGGAGCAAATTTAGTTCAAAAAATCGCCGCTGAATTTGCCGAAAAACTGGGAAATACTCGCCTGAAAATCCGTGCACTGCAACGGGAAAAAACTGTACCAAACCCATCATTTGCAGCCAAATTCACTCGAAAAACGGGCGAAATTCGACAATGGGCGGTCCCAAATAACGGCATACAACCGCAAGCCGGTGGAAACCGCAGTCGTTGGCGGTTAGGATTGCACTTCTCGCATTGCAAGAAGTGAGCAATCTGTTTTTGACTACGATTCTTGCGCATTGATTCCCTCCTCGAGGAGCCTACCTGATGACGATGTCCTTTTCTTATGTGTCTAAATTTTGGAAGTTCGCGGCCGGCGCAGCTTTCTCGGTTGCCGTAACTTTGGCACCTGCTGCAGTCGCTTTTGGCGATGAAATCAAAGCTCCAGAAGGCTTTGAAGTTTTGTTTGATGGAACCAGCTACAAAGGTTGGCATGGTCGACCTCACTATGATCCACGCACGTGGGATAAAGTCACTGCCGAACAACGTGCAGAATGGGATAAGGACATGCAAGCGCATTGGTCCTTTGAAAACAATGAACTCGTCAACGATGGCAATGGAGTCTATATGACCTCCAATCGCGACTTCGGCGATATGGAGTTGTTGATTGAGTATAAGACTGTACCCAAGGCGGACAGCGGTATCTATTTGCGTAGCAATCCGCAGGTCCAAATTTGGGACTCGACCGAAGAAGCCAAGTTCAATATCGGTGCCAATCTTGGTAGCGGTGGTCTGTGGAACAACAGCCCAGGCGCACCTGGCAAAGACCCTAAGGTCAAAGCCGACAAACCATTCGGCGAATGGAACAAATTCCGCATTTTGCAAGTCGGTTCACGCACCAGCGTATGGCTTAATGGCGAAATGGTCGTAGATCACGCGATCATGGAAAACTTTTGGGATCGTAGCTCACCTTTGTTTGCTAAAGGACCTATCCAGTTGCAAACACACGGTGGTGAAATTCGTTGGCGCAATATTTTTGTCCGCGAAATCGGCTCAGAAGAAGCCAATCAAATCTTGGCGAGCAAGCAAACAGAAGGCTTCCAAACTTTGTTTGATGGCAAGTCGCTTGAAGGTTGGAAAGGTGCCGTTGAAAACTACGAAGTTGTTAACGGGGCTATCCGCTGCAAAGAAGGTAAGGGTGGTGTGCTTCATACTGCCAAAGAATACGGCAACTTCCAAGTTGCATTGCAATTCCGCTTACCACCTGGTGGCAACAATGGTTTGGCCATTCGCTATCCTGGTGAAGGGGACACCGCTTACGTCGGCATGTGCGAATTACAAGTTCTCGACAACGATGCTCCACAATACGCCAAGTTGGACGCTCGCCAGTATCACGGTTCCGCTTATGGCATGATTGCAGCCAAACGAGGCTATCATCGCCCAACGGGTGAATGGAATTATCAAGTCGTCACCGTCGAGGGCTCGAAGATCAAGGTGGAATTGAACGGTACGGTAATTTTGGATGGTGATCTATCGACCGTAAAGGATCTGATGGCCAACACACCACATCCTGGTAAAGATCGCACCACCGGCTTCTTCGGCTTTGCCGGCCATGGTGATGCGGTTGAATTCCGCAATGTCGAAATCCGCGAACTGAAGTAAAACCTGAGTTTGCTTGCTGAGGCTTGGCGGAGAAACGGGGGCATCCTGTTTCTCCCCAAGCGACAGTGAATCTAGCGACAGTGAATCTAGCGGCAGTGAATCTAGCGGCAGTGAGCCTACCAAGAGAAATGCGAAGGCCACCAATGAAATTAGCGATTTTGAGGAGGACTTAGCTGTCGCCCCGTCTCCGCACTCACTCGCGTAAAGAATTAGCGACAACTAAGCCAAAAACCCCGCGGCGAACAACAGTTTCCAATGCCAGAGAATTGTCTCTAACAATGGCACGCTTCCGGCTGTTGTAATAATCGGGGTATTGCGATCTTGAACTGATCACTTCGCGTTGAATAGGCGTTCGACGTGTCGTGTTTATTCAACTCGGAAGCAATTCTTTCTGGCGATTCTCTCTCTTGCGTAACCAACAGGAACGCAGCGCCACGTCGCAAACACTTGGGCTCGTATTCTCCCAACTTGGGTGACTTTACGGAATGTGAAGCCTGACAGTAGGTCAGGATATCTTAACTTTGATAGAGGATGCCGCCATCAACGGCACCCCCGGCCTGTTACCAAACTGTTACAAGCCGTGTGAAGCCACTTGCTAAACTTCTAACAGTAGCCTTCGAGCCCAGTCTAAACCATGGTCGCGTAGGCCAAACTTTGCCACAAACTGTAGGAGCACTTCAATGAGTTATGACGTGATGAAAAATTGGAAAATGGGACTTTGTATGCTGTTAGGCTTAGCCTTGGCCGCTGTCCCTGCAACAGCGGACTCACCTGCCGGCGAGACAAACAATCCGTATGTTTGGAAACCCAAAACCAAGTCCGTCTCTGTGTTCAAAAACGGCTTCGGCTTTTTTACTAGAACTGCCAAAGTCAACCTCAATGAGGGCTGGGCCCACGCGGCAGAAGTTCCTCCCGCTACTTTCGGCACGTTGGCGATCTACTCGCAAAATACGTCACAACTCGTCGATATCGTAGGAGTGGGCGATGGAGAAACCACTCGCTTCGACGGCCTCGAGCAACCGAACGATGATGCGACTAAAATCAAAGTGATCGAGTCTGTCATTGGAACCCAAGTAACAATCCACTACTCCGACGGCGCGCAAAAATTGGTTGCAAAGGGCGATGTTAAATCCATCAGCGGTGGCTATGCGGTCATCAAACAAGATGCAACGCATATCGCGATTCCCATCGCCGGGATCCACTCCATTCAACGCTCAACTTATCCGTTGCGATTTCACGTTGCCGCCGAGAAGGCCGCCGATGCCACTGCTGCTGAACTCAATATGGCCTATCTCCGCAGCGGAATCGTGTGGATTCCAGAATATACGCTCAAGATCATCGATGCCGAAACGGCAGAGTTAACACTGCGTGGAACCCTCGTCAATGAAGCGGAAGACCTCATCGATTGCGATGTGAACTTTGTCGTGGGTGTGCCGCATTTTGTCCATACCGAATTGATGTCCCCAATTGCTGTGGGCTACGCTATTCGTGCCATAGGTACAGCTATGCCCAATTTGGGCGTACCTCAACAAGTAATGTCCCAAGTCATGAACCGAGCGGCCATTGCGAATAATTTCAACAACAATGGCTTGCAATCTGCGGAAGGTGGTATGGGAATGCCTGGCGATGACGGCAGTAGCTTTGCGTCCTTGATGAGCAACTTGCCTCAAAACGACTCCGTGGGTGCCGCCGACTACAGTGTCTATACCAAGGAACACTTAACCGTTCGTAAGGGCGAACGAGCCGTTGTAACGCTTATGTCTAAGAAAATCCGTTATGGCCACAAATACCGTTGGCACACAGAAGGCGACATTCAACATCATCTCACTTTAGAGAATAACACAACCACTCCTTGGACTACGGGCCCATGCCTGGCAATCGCGGGTGCCCAACCATTAAGCGAAGATGTTCTAAAATACACGCCCGTCAACGGAAAGGGCGAATTGACCGTAACCACAGCGATCAACATCTCTAAGAACATCAAAGAAACCGAAACCGATCGAAAACTCAAAGCACACGAACCCAGCCCGAGTAGCTTCTTAGATCTCGTCACCGTCACCGGTACCATAAAACTGAAAAGCTTCGAAAAATCGCCCATCGATATCACGATTAACAAGAAGGTAATTGGTAAGCCGGTCGTCGCCTCGAAAGATGGTATCATAACGGTCGATTCCAACAACTTGCGGTTAACAGAACGAAACGGCGATGTCGAATGGACCTTAACCATGGAACCAGGCAAAGATTATTTTCTAGAGTATACTTATGAAAGATACGTCCCTTCGCTTTAACTTCTAAGCTTGCCACGGAACGAATCGAACTCATTGCCACGGCCATGTTGTAGGATTGAGCCATGAATCAACGTCCACGAGTATTAGTCATCGAAGACGATGCGGCGATTCGCCGAGCTGTTGTCGATGCACTGACGGTGTCGGGATTTGATGTGGATCAATCAGGACGCGGCGATGAAGGCCTTGCGAAAGCCCTACAAGGTCAAGTGAATCTCATCTTGCTTGACCTTGTTCTTCCTAAAGGGAGCGGCTGGACCATCTTAAAACAATTGCGGGCTAAACATCCAACAATCCCTGTGATTGTGCTTACTGCCTGTGGTCGCGAATCGGACCGGATCGATGGACTCGAAGCTGGTGCCGATGACTATGTGGTCAAACCCTTTAGTATCAAAGAACTTCTCGCCCGAATTCACGCGGTATTACGCCGCTCACCACAACGTCCACTTCTAATGAGTTCATTTGCTTTTCAAGGAGGAAGCATTTACTTTGAACGGCGCGAAGTGGTCTTCGATAATCAAGACCGCGACTCTCTCTCAGAGCGAGAATGCGAACTACTACTCTATCTAGCTCAACATTGCGGTAGAGCCTTGTCGCGAGATGAATTGCTGCAAAATGTTTGGCGATTAACGCCGAATGGATTCAGCACACGCACCATCGACATGCACATCGCTCGGTTACGCGAGAAGCTGCGAGACATCGGAGACGAGCCTAGAATCCTGCTCACCGTACGTGGAAAAGGCTACATGCTGCAAACTCAAGCTCCACGCGATCCGCAGGAGCCTATAGAATGATGCGATCCAAGTGGAGGCGAATCGGACTATGGTGCTTATTTGCTGCACTCTGGTCCACAGTATTTGCTGCAGCAACGCTTATTAGTCGCTCGCTCCTTCAATTGGAACAGGCCGAGCGAGAGGCCCGACATGCAGCTGCAGTAGAAGAGAATCTCCGGCTTGCCCTGTGGAGACTCGATTCGATCATCGGACCACTACTTGCCCAGCAAAGCCTAGTGCCTTTCCCTGAGCAAGTCGAAGATTGGGTAAATCCCGAAAACACAACGACACCCTGGGGAGAAACATTAGACGTCATTCCTTTGCGAATGCCGTTTCGTATAAATTTTGGGTTCAATAAAGCAGACGCGAATCTAGCTGAAAACGAGCGAACCGAAAACACTTTAAAGCGACTGCGTGAATTTAGTCGCTTCCGCTCATTTGTTCTGCCAGACCTTACAGTAGATCTCAATGTGGAATCACAAATTGCGAATGCTCCAACCATCCAACTTAACCGTTCCAGAGCCGCTAATGAATTGAGTCAACGCGCACAGAATTTTGGAAGAGCAAACCAAAATATGCAGAGCAACTCAATGTCATTACCAGGACCCGGAATGGGAATGGCAACCAACCTTCAACCAGAACCACTCACTGCGTTTTGGGATGATGAGAAACTACTTTTGGCTCGACAAATCATTGCGGGCGAGTCCTCAATCGTGGGATGGGAAATCGATTGGCCCAAACTCCAAGTGGAGATGAAGGAACAAATCGTCGATCTGTTACCAGAGGCTAAGTTTCTGGCTGTGAAAGATGTTGCAACGCAAAGTAGTCCCGATATGCTAGTCTCCATCCCTTGCCTACTTATCCCAGGTTCGATTGCTGGAGATTTCCAGGATACGGTTTCCAACAAAGTACTACCGGTGCAATACGTTCTCCTAGCGCTTTGGCTGGGCGTAGTAACAGCTGCTGCGGCAACCGGCATCTTACTGGGAGGGGCCCTTCGACTGAGCGATCGACGAGCAGCATTCGTAGCCGCAGTCACTCATGAACTCCGCACTCCATTAACGACGTTGCAGCTTTACTCCGAAATGCTCGGTTCGGGAATGATTCAATCTGAGGAAACCAAGCAATCCTATCTGCAGACACTGCAGAACGAAGTTCAACGCATCGTGCACCTGGTCGAAAATGTATTCGCTTACGCGCGACTCGAAAAAGGGAGACGACCTAGAAACTTTGAGAAAATCTCCTTAAACGACGTCATGGCAAGATCGACGATTCGCTTACAAAAACTGGCCGAACGAGCAGAAATGCAATTGGTGCTAGAACCAA
>JBILTA010000108.1:0-11308 GCA_044371785.1 Pirellulaceae bacterium
GTTCAAGCGTGTTGCGATTTGCGGAAACGTAAGCCCTTCGATATGTCGGAGAGTTAATACGCTCTGATAGTCGGAAGAAAGGTTTGACATGGCCTGTGCGAGTTGAAGCGTTTGCTCATCGCGCATGATGTTTTGACTTGGGCTGCTGATGGAGGCGACAAGAAGTTCTGAAAGCATGGCGGCTGAGTTATCTAGGTCAGCCGCAAGTTGTTTTTCAAGACGAATATCGCGGGCTTTGGTACCGAGGTACCTGCGCATTGTGTTGGCCATTACGCCGGCCATCACTGCTCTAAGCCAGGCTGTAAATTGGGTCACCGATTCGCCTTGGAAGTTTTCGAAATATCGATGAGCATCGAGAAATGTATCTTGAACGACATCGGAAGCATCGAGCTTGGCCCCAAGCTTACTTCCGATTTCATGGGACGCGATGAGCTTAAGGTAACTGCGAAAATGTTCCAGCAATTGACCGACGGCTTGCCGTTCACCCTTTTTGGCAAGCAGGAGCAAATCGGCAACATTCCGTTCCATAAGGTGTCCTAATGACTGGTGGATTGATCGTCTCTTGAGAGTAACTTATCAGGGCGATATACCGCCGCTTTTGTTGCGAAAACTCCCCGATTTCCTGAGATGAAGCCTCGTTAGGACGCAGTCACCGTGGGTGGAAAGCGAGGGAGTTATCTCGATGGTTTAACTCCAGAGTACCAGTATTTTACCAAATCTTCACCTAAAAGAGTTTTTTCGCGGCGGTAAGCGGACCAGAACCGTTACTGGAGTGTTAAGGAAACAGTCGTCCGTGATGATCTAGTGCTGAGATGCTACGAGGCAGAACGGGAAACGGAATTATCTTTTGGGAGTTGGGGGCATGATAACGCCAGCGAGTGTCGCACGGGAGTTGAATCAGCCTCTGGTTACCGGGGTACAGTGGCGAATCATGAATGACTCTCAATCGCCTTCATTGGCAACGGATTCCAAAGTTAGGTCGGAAGCGAAAGAAGTAAAGTTTGTCGTTCCAGATTCGATTGCAGCGGAACTTGAAGGTCGAATTGGCGAACTCTTCTCACGTGACCCCCATTGCGTGAATGGTGGTGGATACAGTTTGGCTTCGATCTACTGTGATAGCCCCAATTGGGATGTCTATTATCGTAGAGGTCGTTATCGATATTGCAAATATCGTATTCGAAGATACGGAGAAACCGATGTTGCGCATTTGGAACGCAAGGTCAAGAAAGGTTATCAAGTACGGAAAAAACGCTGCGAGCTAAGTCTCGAGTTGTTGCCCGAATTGGCTCAAGCGAACTGTGGAATCGGAGTGGTGGCATGCAAGTATCGCAGTCATTTGAAGCGTCAAGCGATGCGACCCGTCTGTTTGATTCATTATGATCGAACCGCTTACTTCGGAGCGGTGGATAGCATGCCAGTACGCATGACGTTTGATCGATCTGTTCGGGGACAAGCTTGGCAAAAGTGGGTTTTCGAAACTGAGGGATCTGGTGATTTGCTGCTGCCCGGTTTCGTGATTTGCGAGTTCAAGTTTCGTGGATCGATGCCAAGTCTGTTGCGAGAGTTAGTGCACCAATTCTCGGTTACACCCATGGGTATATCGAAATACCGACGTTGCGTCGATTTTTGGAATTTAGTTGCGTCTGACAAAGCGAGTTCATGATGGATGTATTGTGGTCAAATTTGGCATCATCAAGCGCGCTGGCATTTGGCGAGATCGCAATTCGCTTGGTTGTAGCCCTATTCTTTGGTGTGTTGGTTGCCGTGGTTTATCGAATGAGCCATGGGCGAAGACAGGATGAATCATGGGTTCTGACAACGACTTTGGTATTGTTGTCTGTGCTAATTGCCATGGTTTCGATGGTGATCGGCGACAGTGTGGCTCGAGCGTTTGGCCTGGTAGGAGCTTTGTCGATTGTTCGTTTTCGAACCGTTGTGGATGATACTCGAGACACCGCTTTTGTGATGTTTGCGGTTATCGTGGGAATGGCAGCAGGTACGGGCTTGTTTCTGGCACCATTGATCGGAGTTCCCGTTGTTGCGAGCGTGGCGATGATAATGAATCAGATACCCAAGCCGAACAGGAAAAGTGCACGAGTGCCTGCGACGATCGAAGTAAGACAAGCCTTAGGTGATGGAGTTGTCGTTTCCATTGCCAAGGTTATCGAGAAATATGCGGTTCAACATCGAATCGAAAGGACGAGCACTTCTAAGCAGGGGGCGGCATTAGAGGTGGTTTATCAAGTTCAACTAAAAGATGTCGATTTGTTGATGTCATTTGTAAGTGAACTCAATCGAACGGAAGGCGTTCAAACCGTGGATGGCAGGCTTTCGAAATGCGAGAGCTGAGTGATTGGACTCTTAAAAGCTAGGAGAGTTCGAGAAGCGATGCATCGTTAGGATGATGTAGGGTTTCAGTTCTAAGTGCAACAGATTGATTTGCAAAGAGAGTTTAAGCGATGAAGAAATTAAGTCTACGTTGGATTTTTGCGAGTGCTTTGTTGGCACAATTATCTTGGACTGCGACCACCTGCGGGCAAGAGCCTCCACCGGTGGGGCCACCAGGTGATTTCGGTGGTCCTCCCGGCGGTTTTCCCGGTGGACCTGGTTTTTTAGGTGGCCAGGGCTTTGGGCGTCCCGGTATGGGACTGCCAGGATTTGGCGGTCCACCCAGCAACCTGTTAAGCGTGGTTCAATTGCCTGAAGTGATTGCCGAATTGAAAGTTTCCGCAGACCAAACGTCCAAGTTGGAGACGCTTCAAGGCGACTTGATGACCGCCATGCAGGAAAAGATGAGCACATTCAATCCACAGGAGATGTTCAATCTTGAAGAGGCAGAACGCATGGAGCGAATGGCTCAAATGCGAACGGAAGTAGAGGCAATCCATGCAGAGTTTGATTTGAAACTCAACGAAGTTTTGGATGCCTTGCAACTAAAGCGATTGCAAGAACTTCGGATTCAACGACAAGGCCTAGTGGCATGGTTAAAAGACGAGTTGGCGGAAAAGATTAAACTGACCGATGAGCAGAGGCGGTTGATTCGCGAATCGCAGCAAGTGGGAATGCCACCACGTGGCAATGGTGGGTTTCCCGATTTCGAAGGTATGGAACGAACGCGGCAAGAAGGAGAAAAGAAGTTCCTCGCTTCATTGAGTGACGAGCAAAAGATAGTGTGGGACGAATTGCGCGGAGCAGCATTTTCCTTCACGACTCAGTCGCACATGGGGCGTGGGATGATGGGTGGGCCGGGTGGACCAGGCGGTCGAGAGCAAGCCCTGGTTGCAAAATATGACAAGAATGATGACGGTTGGCTAAATCGTGACGAACGTGATGCGGCTCGCGAAGAGGCGAAACAGGGAGGTGGATTTGGAGGACCTGGTCGCGGCATGGGCCAGGGGCGAGGTATTGGCCCAGTTAGAGCAGCCGGTGAGGGGCGTCGTGGTCGCCCAGCTGAAGGACAAGACGGTGTAGTGGACGGTCCAGGAGGTAACGCAGGAGGCCCCGTCGGATTTCCTGGAGGGCCTGGTGGTTTCCCTGGTGGGCCCGGAGGATTTCCTGGTGGTCCTGGAGGGCCCGGGGGTTTCCCTGGAGGGCCTGGTGGATTCCCTAGAGGGCCCGGTGGTTTTCCTGGAGGGCCTGGTGGTTTCCCTGGTGGGCCCGGTGGATTCCCTGGAGGGCCCGGTGGTATGGGAAGCCGGGAACCAGGTAAACCTGGCATTAAGGTTTCGCCTAATGAAGTGAAAAACTACGGCGATGAAGATTTGTATGACACCTCTATCGTGCGGACGATATTTTTGAATTTTGAAAAAGATGATTGGGAAACTGAATTGTCTGATTTCAAAAACAGCGACGTCGAAGTCGATGCTGAAATGATGGTTGATGGCAAAACGTATGAAAAAGTGGGCGTTAAGTTTCGTGGCATGTCATCCTTTGGAATGGTGCCAGCAGGCTCGAAAAGGTCATTCAATATCTCGATGGATTTGGTAGATGAAGATCAACGTTTAATGGGATACAAAACGTTGAATCTTCTCAACTCTAACGGCGATCCAACCATGATGCACAGCGTGCTCTATTCCAAAATCGCACGCAAATATCTGCCAACTCCGAAAGCCAATGAAGTACGTGTTGTTGTCAATGGTGAAGACTGGGGTGTTTACCAGAATGCTCAGCAGTTTGATAAGATTTTTGTGAAAGAGAACTTCGGGTCGTCCAAAGGTGGCCGTTGGAAGGTGAGCGGCAGTCCTGGTGGTGGAGGAAGCCTAAGATACTTGGGTGATGATGTTTCAGCGTACAAGCGGTTGTATGAAATTAAGAGTTCGGATAACGAAGAGTCGTGGAACGCGCTGGTGCAGTTGACGAAGGTTTTGGGCGAGACGCCGGTGGATGACTTGCCTGCCAAAATTGAACCCATCTTGGATGTGGATGGTGTATTGCGTTTTTTGGCACTGGATGTGGCTTTAATCAATGAAGATGGTTATTGGGTCCGAGGTAGCGACTACAGTATCTACCAAGACGAAGAAGGTAAATTTCATGTGATTCCTCACGACATGAACGAGACGTTTATGCCAGTGATGGGCGGGCCAGGTATGGGCGGGCCAGGACGCAGCAGAGGTGGACGTGGTATGGGTGGACTAGGTGGCCCAGGTGCCGATGCCCCACGTGCAAGTGGCCAACGTGCAGGTGGCCCACAAACCGGTCGAAATAGTGAAGCACAAAATGCTTATGCATTGGATCCGCTAGTCGCCATGGATAATCCTGATCGACCACTGCGTAGCAAACTACTGCAAGTGCCTGAGTATCGTGAACGCTATCTCAAGTATGTGGCCCAAATTGCACAAGAGGATCTCGATTGGAAGAACTTGGGCTCTACAGTTCAAGAGGTGAAGGCCTCCATTGAAAAGCTTGTTGAGCTCGACTCACGCAAGATGTCAACCACGGAAGCATTCAAGCAAACAACTTCTTCCGAAGTTTCTGAAGGACCGAAAAACAATAGTCGACATTTGCGACAATTTGCGGAAAAGCGTCGCGAGTATTTGCTGAATCATCCAGAAATTGCAGCGATTCTGAAGAAATAAGAGTCTTTGCCTCGCTTCGAATAGTTTATTGCTTAACGGCATGTGGTTTCAAATGGACTGCATGCCGTTTTTTGTTGCGTAATCTATGATTCTAAGGTGGATTCTCGATGAGAGGAGCGTTGTAAGACAGCCATGAAAGGTTCACAATGACGCCATGGGTGGAAGTGGTTGTATCTACTGAGGCGTAATCACTAAGGCGTTATTGATGCACTTCGTTTTGCCAAGATCGGTTTGTGTATTCTGTTTGATGTTGAGTGTTCTTGGATGCAAACGTGAAGAAAGACGCTTGGCGTTATCGGAACAAGAGGTCCAGTTCAGTATCGAGCAGGATGGATCGAAATTGCATTTGGGGCATGACGGTGTTGTTTATCGCGATTCGGAAAACCCACGCGAGTGGATTGTGGTTGAAAAGGTTTACGATCCAGAAGAGTTTAGGACGGCGTATGTAAATGAGGGAGAAAAAGTTTTTCGTGTTTCACCTGATAGCGACAAACGATTTGAGGTTTTGCGGCAGTTTGATGAAAATTTTGACGATTTGCCGTTAGGCATCGCAGGTTTGAATGACATTGTCCATGAAAGACGATTGAAATGGGGATCTTTTACGCTTCAATCTCCTCGTAAGCCTACGGTGGAAGATTACGTTGAACTTCGCAAACAGTTGTTGGATGGAAAGGCGGATTTCGCAGATGCGCGGATCGAAGTTTCATCCGCTCAAAGAGTGAGTGGCGAGCAAGCTTTGAGGTGTGAAGTTCCTCCGCGAAACAGCCAAATGATTACTTGTAAGTCATCGTTGTCGACACCATTGGTCTACTTTAAAAATGGAGATGATTTTTGGTATGAAGCCTTCTATTTCATAGAAGGTGCGTTTCCGTTGACACTGGCCGATTTGGAATGCGAGTTTGTTAAGAATCATCCGGGGATCCGCTTGCGGTTTTATAACACAAACGAATTAGGGGTCGAATTGAAAGCGCTTGATAAGCCGCAGTACAAGCAAGGGAGTGGAGCCAAGATCACTTTTCCGCGCGATAAATGGGTGCGAGTGAGAGCTCATTTCAGGCTGTCTGCTTTCGATGGCATCATCGAAGTTTGGCAGGATGAGACGAAGATCATCGATGCCATGGGGGCCACGCTTCCGTTTCCCGTCGCCATCTACAATAGTCTAGAGATCGGTGCTTCAGCTTACAGTGAGTTAGAAGGTACATCGATTGTGTACGTTGACGATGTGCGAATTAGCGATCGCCCCTTTGAACCCTGAAGTTAATCGATGTGAATTGAGCGAAACCACTCGCTGGTATCGAGATGGTAAAGTTGAGTCAGCAATTCAAAGAGTTCTGGGAATTGACTATTGAGCAGATTAGGGTTACAGAAGAAGGCTTCGCATGCTTCTGCAAAAAACTCTTCAGGATTGGTTAAGCCATAGGTATCTATTGCAGTGTTGATGCCGATCGAATCGAGTTCTTCAACTCGTTCCATGGCGAGCCGTGAATGCTCTTTCCAGGCTGCACGTTGCTCTTTTTTGGGGAATGGGGGCTCACCATCAACGGCCCCATCCAGGTCGTCAATGTGGTGGGCAAACTCATGAATCACGACGTTGGCGGTATACTCTGGGCTATAGCATTGGCTGGCGACTTGTGGCCAAGATAGAACGAGTGGTCCCCCTTTCGAATACACGCCAGCAGCTTGGACTTCGCTTACAATATGGGGTGAATTCGAGCGAACTTTCTGTCGGAAGCTCTGCGATTGCAAAATCACCGTTCTGACTCGATCGAAGCAGTAGAGATCTTCGAAACCAAGTAGCATCAAGCAAGCGGCGGCAGCGACGGTGACTTTTGCTTGTTCGGGATGCTTGACCTCTTTTGGGACTACAATCTCTTTTTCGTGGATGAAAATCTGCATGAGTTGCAGTAAACGATAACGCTGGGGCGGTGAGATAAATTCCCAATACCAGAAACTATGCTCCAGGATCTGTGGCCAATGAGCGGGTGCTTTTTTTTGGGAGAGTTTCTGGCGCCGCCACCCTTTAAACCACAGATCAAACATTAACCATTCCCCAGAGAGTCCGAAACCTATCAGATTCTATTGTAGGGGTAAGCAAACCAAGAGGGAATGTCGGATTCTTCTTCTTGTAAGTATTCATCGATTCAAGCGATTTGTTTCATAAAGTCGGCGAATACAACATCCACAGCTGCGGATGAACATTGAAAATCTTGTTCCCAATCAGGAGTTAGTTCGAAGGAATGATCCAAAGATTTCTCGGAATCAAAATCGAAGTCCTTCGCTGAAGGGGTTTGTGCGGCGTAGAGTTCCAGGATGGCATCGACATCGTCTGCTGACAGTTGTGTGAATGACTGGGAGGCATTTAGGGTAGCTTCAAGAACAGGATCGAGGGAGTCGCTGTGATCCAATCCAAGGGCCCGACCTATTTCGTGAACAGCGACCCACAAGAAATCGAAGGCGCTATTTCCCGCCGAGTTTCCGACCTCAAAATTGTCTTTAATATCGAATTGGACAAGCGAACATGTTTAGGCAAGACCGCCTACTGCGTGAAAACCCATTGCCGCCGAAGGTCGCTGCTCAATTGATGATTCAGGTGGCTGAGGCAATCGAATTTGCACATGGTAAGCAGGTTGTTCATCGTGACCGCAAGCCAGCTAATATTCTGCTTACGCGCAGGAGATCGTCCAGTAGCGAGATATGTCAAGGCTCACTGGAGCTATCTCAGGCTCGGCAGAATTTCAATGTCGAGCGTTCTTTGTTGTCCAATACAGAGTTGGAATGGATTCCGAAGGTATCCGATTTTGGTTTGGCTAAGCAGATGGGGAGTGGATCGAGCCTAATAGGTACCGGCCAGACATTGGGTACACCGCTTTAAATGCCTCCGGAACAAGTTTGTGGCAATAGCAAGGATATTGGAACTGCCGCAGAGGTTTATGCCTTGGGGGCGATATTCTCAAGCTATAACTCACTCGCCTGAAAACAAGTCCCTGTACCTGGAATGTATCAGAAAACGATTGGAAGAACTGCGTGTATTGGGGGGCGTTGAGTGATTCACGTCAACAAGGCCATATGAAAGTTGACACAGATCTCGATCCCATTCGCTCTGAGATCGATTGGGAACAGTATTTCAGGGCAACGCTTGGTGTGAAGGAATAGACGCAATTCAGCGTAGCAAAGCGACGAAGTTTCCTTCCCTCATCTGCATTTTATGCTTGCCATGTAATCAATCGCTTGGATCCGATTCAGCTTGGGCGCTGAGAATCAAAGCGTTTCTGTGCAGAAAATCGGCTGATGAAATCTCTGCGGCTGATAGTACGAATTGTGCCTATCCCAAAACGCGGAAAAAAGTACAATGGTATCACTCCAATAGGTTTATGCACTACAGAAGTGTTTATGGAACCTTGTTACTAAAGCAAAACATTCTGGGGATAACATTCTTTATCTTTGCTTTGCAAGGGTTGCTCGTATTCGATTGTTTTTTATGCCCTTTCGGTTCCCATTGCAGTGCTACGTAAAAGCTAATTGAAATTTGCGGTGGTTTCTTCCGCCAGATGCTTTTCAGGGATGAACCGATGCCAACTAGATGTCGTCAGTGCGACAATTTGGACTTCATATCTACCGTTTCATGATGAATCTAATGCGGTTCTAAGCGGCAGGTGCATTAATGGTGTCAAGGAAGTTTACTATGTCGATTTCAAATTCTGCGGTGGCTGTTTTTAAAACGCACGCTAAGGCGGAACAGGCTGTTCGTGAGCTTCAGAGAGCGGGTTTCGATTTGAAAAAGATATCGATAGTCGGCAAAGATTACCACACGGAAGAACATGTTGTTGGTTACTTTAACGCCGGTGATCGAATGTTGTATTGGGGGACTGCTGGAGCACTTTGGGGTGGCTTTTGGTCGTTGCTTTATGGCTCGGCTTTCTTCGTAATTCCAGGCATCGGTCCAATATTGGTTGCAGGGCCTCTCGTGATGTGGATTGTGGGGTCACTTGAAAGTGCCGTGGTGGTTGGTGGTGTTAGTGCTTTAGGGGCCGCTTTGGCAAGTATTGGGATACCAAATAACAGCGTACTCCAGTACGAGACGGAAATTAAATACGGCAAGCTTTTGCTAGTTGCGCATGGCTCGGCTGAAGAAGTCGAACGAGCAAAGAGCGTTCTACTGTTTACTAATGTGACAGCAACGGTTCATGCTGAGCCAACATTGGCCGTGTTGTAGTCTGTTGGGTTGGAAGCGTCACACCTGTGAATTCACCTGTCTTTGGAGCAATGAGTGGAGTGGAACGATGATGAGCTTACCGACTAGGACGAAGATGATGGGGCAGGCAGAAGGAGCGGGGTTTTTCGGGGTAATGCATCCAAACAGCAACCTCCTTATCACAGGCAGCCATAACAGAGCGATCCCAACAGAAATGATGTTGTGGAACGAGTTTCCTGGCAAGCTGGGGCGTAACAATCCTTGGAGTGACACTGCCAAGCTGAACGCCGTTGAACGTTGGGAGAATGAAGGAGGCGAAATTATGGCTCCTTTATTGCCAGCCTGCACCGATGCTTAAGGTCAAGGCTTTGAAACACTAAGCGATCGTGTCCGTTTAGCGTGCATTTGAAGACACGATATGTTTTCCTTAGAGTCACGTTAGTATCACTTATAGAGGTTCGATCGATGCATAATTCAGTTTTTACGGCCACTCGCTCGGAAGCCCTTGATCACGCGGAGGGAGCGATGACCAGGAGTGTGGAATACCAGGTTGCAAAACTCCCTTCGGACGTTTGGTTAGGAGCGGCATTGGGTTCGATAGGTCTAGCGTTGATTCTAAAGTTGAACGGCAGGCGTGAGGACAGTCTATTTGTGGGGCAATGGGCCGCCCCCTTTCTCTTGATGGGGGTTTACATGAAGTTAGTCAAGATTGGCGGATCCGACCGAGTGCAACGCAACTTATAATGAACAGCCCATCGCATTGATCGATCCTGCGGTTCAGTCTCCAAGGCACCGTTGACGGTTTCCGTGACTTAGTCGGAGATGTAAATCGCCGACAGTCACGGATGGATTGCACTAATGCCGAATCAAGTGTATCGCGCTTCATCAATTGTAGCGTGATATCTATCGAGTCGCTTGCGAATGAGCTTCGACAAACCAGAGCAACTTGTCAATGCCGCGCGAAATTTCGGTGAAGATGTCAGCTGTACCGGCATCTTCCAGAGTATTTGCTTCGCGGATCATGTTGCGTACTTCAGTACCGAAAGTCGAAAGTGCTCGAGAGACTGCTTCAACGTGGGCTAGGCCTTCCGAAATAGCCGCTGGATAGTCGGTCAATTCCGTTGAGGCAGCGCTGCTGCGAACAGTACCGTGAGCGATTCCACCGAATTGCACAATTCGTTCGGCTATCGTATCCACGTAGCCCTCCACGACCTCATGGGCCTTGTCGAACAACTCATGCAAAGCAATAAAATTCGGTCCTTTGACATTCCAGTGCGCCTGTTTCATCTGCATTTGTAAGTCGATCGCAGAAGCCAACCTCTGGTTCATTAATCGGTTGAGGTTTATGCGGTGATCGAGCAAAACATCAATCTCGGTGGTGTACATGTCTGGCGTTTCATCAATGATGGCTACTGTTTTTCTCATAGCTTGGTCCTTTTCGTGTGGTGGCTGCCGGAGAAGGTTGAAGCATCTCCAATCACGTACAGTTTCCACATAACATCTGAATGCGGGTATCGAGACTTTACGCAATGCGAACTGGCGGATTCCATGAGCAAAGGAGAGCGAGGGATCGTTCGCGAGACAGCCCCACATGACACGGTAGTTTTCCTTGGTAGGAAGAAGAGAACGCCCGTTTTTCGATTCACTATTCCATTGTTGTAATACCCAAGTTGCCGGTAATTGAGTTATACTTCTACATCGTTCGCTAACCTTTGGGTTTTCTAGGCAGATGGCGACGAGAATTCAGAGACGAAATCTCGGCGACATGGATTGATATTGGTGTTTTTGGCAGAGTGTGAGAAAAAAATGCTTCAGCGGTTTTTGGTCTTGTTTGTTAGTGGTTTGGTATTCGTTCACGCGTTCGATACGAGCAGTGGTGCGGAGTGGCGAGTCCCCGTGGGAGGTAATGCATATCGAACGGAGCCTCAACCTGGCAATGCGACCAATCGAGAGGGTCTATTAGTACTGAAGGAAGCTGAGCAGAAATACGCGATTTATTTCTCTGTGGACCGTCCTTGCAAAGTGCAGGTTAGTTTTGAGG
>JBILTA010000109.1:0-11266 GCA_044371785.1 Pirellulaceae bacterium
CGTTGAATCGACGAGTCGATGCCAATAGATCGACCTGGTGTCCACGTAACAAATCAACACCTAGCAAAGTAGCTCGCTCGATCATCGCCGCTTGAGTCGCACTATCTGCAGCGGCCAACGTCGCTTGCCATACCGGTGTACCGGGGGTCTCAGCTTCGATCATCGCTTTGCAATTCAACTCTCGCCCCTGAGTCTTGCGATGCTGCTGCGAAGTTCGCAGAAAGTCACCCAAGATCGTATCTTCATCAAACCACTTCTGCGGCAAATTTTTTGGTGGTATCAATTCAATTTCGGTAGTCCACACCGCAGGCTGTCCATGCCCAAATTCTCTTCTTAACCAAGCCATCGTTTCTTCGACAGCTCCTGGCCCTACAACGGTTGCTTGCTCCATATCCAACTGAATGCGCCATTGCACCAATAAGCTACGGCCAGGGCATTCCGCTTGCAACTTGGCAATGCGTTTGCCCAACAATTGGCGTAAGTCGCGGCCAAAAGCTCCATCCGCTGCGTCAATGAATAGTCGGGCATAACGGAATATATCCGTTTCGATCGTCTGCACCTGAATGTTACGATCCACATCCACATCAATCAGGTAAAAGCCATGTGGCCCCGGCTCTTCGAGTGAACGAGCTTGAGGCGAACCGCTATAGCGAATCTGCGGTGAATCAACTTGCAGTACCGATGGCTGATGGTTCCCACCTAATGCCCAATAGTCTGCTCGAATCGTGCTCAACGTTTCAGCGTCCGCTTTTCCATAACCGACGCAGACGGTGAATTGATCTTCGATCTCGTGAGCATATTCAGCTGCGTAGATCGACTCGCGACCATCGAAACTGCGACCAAGAATTTTTACGAGCGGTTGACCAGCTCGGCGAAATGTCAATTGTTCGACTTGGCGCTTGGAGAACCAATGTACGTTTTCGGGCAGAGCCACACCGTCGGGCCAACGATCAGGCTCATCGGCAGTGCCTCCGCACCAATACACTTGAATACCGCGAGCATTAAGCGCTTCCAAATGCTCAAGGAGCCAGGATATTCCGACTGCTCCAGTCGAAACGGGATTGATGATATCGCCTGCGAGTAAGACGAAGTCAACATTTTCAACCAAAGCGGTCTCAAATATTGCGTCGGCTGCGTGCCAAGGTGCTTCCACCAAAGGCGTGCTCAAATGATCGGGGAGATCATACAAATCCCCCATCGGACGCTCGACATGAAAATCGCTGGCGTGAATAAAGCGGAATGATTCTTTCGCCATCACCGTTTCCTCCCTGAAACCTGGCACCCGCTGTCACAAGAAGCGGGACCTGGACAAGATAGCCGACTGCGGTATTCAGCGACAAGCTGGAAATTCAGTCAAAGCCCATTTTTGCCCCCCCGAAACGGATTTTATTCCCCCAAGGATGGGCGAATTTCGAATGCTAGCAATTGTCGCGGCAGCAAGCCAACCCAAGAAACGGGCCTGATTCAAGGACAACGACTTTAGCATTGTTGTATCGATTTTAACGCCATTGCTTTCGTGCCTATCCCCGGAAAGATCCGATTTGGTCAACAAAAAGTTGAGCCATCGCATCCAGTAACCTATGCCTCATCGGCGAGAAATCTCAAACAGCTCGCTATTCAAGCCAGGTTATTGGGGATGAGAGAAGATGTCTAAGCAAGCGAGCAACCTTTCTGCCCGGCCAGACTTTAGCAGGCCAGACTATAGTTGGGTCGGAAACTTAGTAGCCACATTAAGCCTCATCGTGGGCGTGTTTATCGTCCTGGCCAATCGACCACCCGCCAAAGACAAATTGGCCGTAGAGAAATCGACCATCCAGCAATTGGTCCAAGCCTCCCACATACCGGATTTACCACTTCGTGAGCAGAATTTAACTTCGGTTCAATGGCCGCCATCGGCCCCTCCCTTTGCTACAGTGCCAATGACGGCAGACGAGATCCGGTGTTTGCAACAACAGTGGGGTGATTACCTTGGGCTACCGGTCGAATTCAAGAACTCCGTGGGCATCTCATTCGTACTTGTTCCCCCTGGCGATTTTCGGATGGGTGGAACGGAGTCGGAGTTAGATGCAGGCGTTGGCGTTGTCGATCGTGATGATGCCCATTGGGTTAGCTGTTACGAAAGTGCTTCTCCGCAACATGACGTTCGCCTAACACGGCCTTACTACATTTCACGATATGAAATCACCCAGCAAGAATTCGTTGCGGTGATGCAGCTCAATCCGTCATGGCATGCAGCCACAGGTAAAGAAGCCTACTATCGTGATCAAGTTAAAGACATGGACACAACACGACATCCTGTCGAAGGTGTTTCCTGGCTTGACTGTGTTGCCTTTTGTAATCGCTTGAACGAACTTGAAAACAAACCGCTTAGTTATCAAGCCCAAGACAACACAGATCGCCCTGACTTCAAAACTCTTTTCAATTCTGGATATCGTTTACCCACAGAAGCAGAATGGGAAATGGCCTGTCGAGCGGGGACGGATTCACGCTTTTGGACGGGTGATTCGCCCATTGCACCAGAACAAGCGGGATGGCATGGCAAGGTACATGGGAGTCGCTCGCATCGAGTTGGCGAGATCGATGCAAACGCGTTGGGTGTGCATGATATGTGCCACAATGTTTGGGAATGGGTCGACGATTGTTTTGGTCCAGAATACTATCGGGACAGATGCAATCAGGTGACTTATGATCCTATTGGAAGTACCTCAGGCACGATGCGCATTGTGCGTGGTGGTATGTGGCCTTATGCCGATACAGCAGCATTCGAGCGCTATGCCTATCACAATGATTTCCAATGCAACTATGTTGGATTTCGGTTGACGCTGCCCGTGCCAACAGACAAGCTCCCACAGGCAAAACCAGAAAATGCCAACCCTATTGATTGACTTGGCATCTCTCTCAGGTGAGAGGAATACACAGCCCGTCATATGCGAGTTCAACATGTGCCGGTAACGTTGCATTTGTTTGGTGATAATCTAACTCGTGTGAGACGTGAGTTAGATAAGTTTGTTTTGGCTTGAGTCGCTCGACAACGGCCAAGGCTTCTTCCATACAAAAGTGCGTGGGATGTTTGGTAATGCGGAGGCAATCCAATACCAAAGTATCAAGACCTTCGAGCAGCTTCCAACTTTCATCGGGAATAAAATTGGTATCGGTGCAATAGGCGACATTTCCGAAACGGAATCCGAGCACTTGAAAATGTGGCCCATGAAGCAAGCGGATTGGAATGATCTTTGCACCCAGCAGTTCAAGCGGTTCCGTCGTCAATGGTCGCAGTTCGAGTTTTGGTGTTGCCCCTTCGTGGGTTTGGACGCGTTCCATGAAGGCATAATCGAAGGTGGAACGAATTCGATTTTCGACGATAGGTTCGCTGTAAATGGGAACAGCGTGGCCTAAAGTAAAAGGAAAAAGTCGCACATCATCGAGTCCCAAAAGATGGTCGGCATGTTCATGGGTAAAGATGACCGCATGGGCGATTCCGATTCCCTCGCGGACGAGCTGAAGTCTTAATTCAGGAGGCGTATCGATCAGCAAGTTGCCTTGGGGCAAACCGACGATGGCTGCACAGCGCGAACGTTGGTTTTTGGGATCCCCACCTGTGCAGACAGGGCACCCGCATCCGATCGTAGGTACACCGACACTGGTACCCGTTCCCAACAGGATCATTTGACCGGTAATATCCCGGGTCTTAAAAATCTTCGGCATTCTCCATCCTTTGACACCTGATTGGCCCAAAGCCCATTCGATTTGTGACGTCCGAAACCGACGCTTTTCTCAGGGTCCTTTTCTCAGGGTCTATCTGCATTGTAAATGGACAACCCCAAATGCGAAAGTTCCCTACCCTCTCCTGCTCTCCTCCCTCGCGCACCGCGGCGCAGCTTGCGTAAGGACGCCCATTTTCGTAACTTGTAGGGGTAAGTAGTTGGCGATAGGGGGCGGAATGGAGTCCCAGTCGCAGCCATTTCGGTGCGAATCAAGGACATCGCGCTGTGTGTGCTTTGTCAGAGTTCCTGCTCAAATTCGAGTCAAAATCATGAGCCATGATGCGTCTGCCCCAATGTATGCCACGCACGTTCCAGCAACGACACAATCGCGGAGCAAAACCACTGCGATTGTTCTCTTGCTCGCGATAGCAGTCGTTGGAGGCATTATCGGCTGGTGGCTCATCGGCCCCTCGGAAACGCCATCAAGCTCATACAACTGGGCACCACCATCAGGCTTGGAACCGAAACGCGCATTCGGTTACCTCGAGAAGATCTGCGAGTTTGGGCCTCGTCCCAGTGGCACACCGGCCATCGAAAAGTTGCAGGCGTATCTGATCGAACACTTCAAAGCTCTCGGTGCTACAGTGGAAACACAAGACTTTGAAGTGCGTCATCCGCTAGATGGTACTCCAGTAACTATGCGTAATATCATCGTGCGAATTCGACCTGAGCTCAAACGCCGTGTGCTGTTTTGCACTCATTATGATACGCGTCCATTCCCAGACTATGATCCGGTAAATCCTCAAGGGGTCTTTATTGGGGCCAATGACGGAGCCAGTGGACCAGCGTTGTTTCAGGAAATCGCACCGCAGTTGCTCAACATGGATTTGAAGGTCGGTGTGGACTTGGTGATGTTTGATGGTGAAGAACTCATCTTTGAGAACGATGGGACTCGAGGTGAGTACTTTTTGGGATCGAAGCACTTTGCCACTCGCTATGCGACAGATCCGAAAGATTTCGTGTATGAAGCGGGGATCTTGGTTGACATGATCGCTGACAAAGAATTGCAATTGTATTACGAGAGGCATAGTTACGATTTTGCACGCAATCTGGTTCGTGACGTCTGGGCCATCGCTGCGAAACTCAAGATTCGCGAGTTTGTACAGCGAACTCGGCACACAGTTCGAGACGATCATCTTCCACTGAATGAAATCGCTCGTATCCCCACGATCGACATCATCGACTTTGATTACCCTCGTCCGTCGACTCGTGGCCAAAAGTACTGGCACACTGAGCAAGATATTCCCGCCAATTGCAGTGGAGAATCGATCTGCAAAGTCGGAGCCGTATTGCTGGAATGGGTCAAAGGACTTAAGTAATAAGGCATGATCTTAAGCCACTCATGCCTGGTTGCGCCGCACCGGTAGAGGGCGAAAACAGGGCAAAAGATTTTTACGTCCGCACCTCGATCAATGCCCATTTCTTTTTGCGCTAAACAGGTAGCGTATAAAAGAAATCAAGCCTGCGAATTTGTATTCGCCATCTACATAGTGCTCGATCACATAAAACGCGAAGTAATAGAAACGGCAAAAGGCCCAGATGGAAATGCTCATCAACAAGCCTACGCGCCAATCCGGCGCGTAAGCCATTACCAATCCCGCAGCCAACATTCCCAATAGCAAAAACAGAAATCCCTTGACGATAATTGCTCGATGACTTTTTAAATCGCCCAGCAGTTTCGCCATGGGTAACTCGCTTGTTATCGACCGCCTGGTGGAACGTACTTGGCTAACCAGGCAAAGACCTCTTCGTGCCAGTACTTAGAGTTTTGAGGTTTATTGACCCAATGACCTTCGTCCGGGAAATTGACCATGCGAGAAGCGACACCTTGTCGTTGCAACGAAGTAAACAACTCATGACCTTGTCCGATAGGACAACGGAAATCGAGATCGTTGTGAATCACCAACATAGGCGTCTTAAACTTTCCAAGATTTCCGGCTTTGGTGTGTGGTGAAAATTCGCGATACTTTTCCGGCTTGTCCCAAGGCAAACCACCATGTTCATATTCATCGAACCACTGTTCGTCCGTGGTTCCCCACATACTTTCGAAATTCCAAACGCTGCAATGGGTAATGAGGCACTGGAAACGCCCGGTGTTCACCGCGAACCAATTCATCATGTATCCACCAAAACTGGCCCCTGCCGATCCGATACGAGTGCTATCGGTCCAAGGTTGCTTCTCGATGTAATCCGCACCTGCCATCAAGTCACGATAACATTTTCCGCCCCAATCACCCGAGATCTCGTCGACGAATTTTTGTCCGAAGCCGGTGCTTCCGCGCGGATTCGGTAATACGACCACATAACCTTGGGCTGCCCATAGCTGAGGGCACCAGCGGAATGACCAACCATCTTCCCACGCTCCTTGCGGACCACCATGTACCAGGTAAGCAATAGGCCAACGCTTCGCTGGATCAAAACCTGGTGGTTTCAAAATCCACATCTGCATGTTGCCACCTTCCACAGGAACTTCTACGCTCTCAGGACGAGGCAAATTCAATTCAGCCAATAGCTTGTCATTTGCATGGCTCAACAACAATGGCTTGCCCGATGGAACCACACCTTTCTCATTGGCCTGTAACAACTGCACATAAATTTCTGCTGGAGCGCTCATCAAACTCTTGGAGTACACCGCAGCACTATTAATGACAGATAGCGAAGTGATCTGACCTCGATCGGTGCCAAAAGGAGCAGGCTTTGCGTCGGCGACTTGTACCGAATAAATCTTGCGAGCTCCATTTTCTTCGGTCGTGAACAAAATCGATTGATTGTTGACCCATTGAAAATCATCGCATGTTCGATCGATATCAGCTGTTAAGCTCTTCGGTTCAGAAGCAAATTCGCCCGACTCAGAAATATCAACCACCATCAATTGCCAACGATCGGCTTCGTATCCGGCAATCTTTTGCGCGCGATACGCTAATTGCTTTCCATCGGGACTAAGCTTGGCAAAGACATCGGCTGCCGCATTGGCTGCGGTCAAGGTTTCCCATTCTTTCGTTGGTGCCGCAATATTCACACGACATAAATCGTAGTTGGTGCTCCATGATTCCGCAGTCGCAGGAGCGGCTGAAAAAATCAAATGTGTGTTGTCTTTGGAGAAAGTGAAGTCATCACCAACACTGAAGGTTGTCGACGTTGCATAGGCATCACGGTCACCGGGAGTTACATCACGGCAGTTTGCCCCATCGGCATCACAAACGAATAAATGCTGTCTGCGATCTTCTACATAGCTGTCCCAGTGTCGATAGAAGAGCTTATTGAAAACTTTCGCCTTCACAGGGCTTGCTTCAATCTCATCGGCTTTGGCTTTGTTTTTCGCGTCGCTTTCCGCTGGGCTCAGTTCGCTGAACTCTGGAAACACGGCTGATACGAAAGCAATATGGTTGCCATCATGGGACCATACGGCAGTCGAAGCCCCTGTGCTCAATGTAGTAATTTGTTTCGCTTCACCGCCAGCGATATCGATTACCCATAATTGACTGGAACCACTGCGACTGGATTCAAATAGAATTTTCTTCCCATCGGGCGACCAACGTGGATGACGATCGCTCTTACCTTGTGAATTCGTCAACGGTCGCGGTGGAGACTTGCCATCCAGTGCCGCTAGCCATAACGATGTGGATGTTTTATTGGCACCTAGGTCTACGGAACTCACCTGATATACGACCAAGTCCCCTTGGGGACGCACTTGCGGATCGGCTACGCGTTGAAATCGATAGAGATCTTCAATTTTCATTGGCCGAGGTGCCGTCGCCTGTACCGCTGGGGCCACCGGTGTGACCGCCGCAGCAGGCGAAGCGGTTGGTGTTTGTCCCGAAAGCTCAGAATGAACAGTTGTCATGAAACTGGCACACAGAAAAACAGGAAGGGCGAAAGGGTAGGCAAAAGCCAATAGGGAAGCATACAACGTGCGTTTCATGAAGGACTCCGCGAACGTTCAGGGACAGTTGGGCAGCTCGAGATACGGGTCTTACGGTCGAAACGACTTTCGGTTCGCTCGACAGCAAACGACGGTCGTATTTCCATGGTCGCCGCGAACCCGCACGGCGCCCATGGGGCAAAGTGCAGCATGCCATGGATAAGTGAATTGCTCAACCGGGGAATTACACGAATCGCCCATTTTTCAGGGAATATTGCCACACCAGCAAACTCTTGAGCGGCCGGCCCCTCCACAAAATGGACCACCGTGATGCATTAAAATTCAGCGTTTCCGTTTTTTATTCGGGCCTTTGTCAACCGGACGCTGCGAGCGAAAGAAGGCCTCAAATTCATCCGGCAACCGGCTTTCGAAGAACATTGGCTTGCCCGTTATCGGATGTTCAATCCCCAACGTCAAAGCGTGCAAGGCAATACGCCGTGAGTTCCATTGCTTATGAGGCTCTTGTTCTCTCGCATATCGTTCATCGCCCAAAAGGGGATGACCAGCCTCGGCCAAATGCACGCGGATCTGGTTCCGCCTACCCGTTTCTAACCATACCTCAACATGGGTTGTATCTGCGAATCGATTCAGCACGCGATAATGCGTAATCGCGTGCTGCCCCGACTCTTCATCGTCGGTCGAATAGCGATTCAGGTGATCGTCGGTAGCCAAAAATGTGTCGAAAGTACCAGTCTCTTTTTCGATCAGGCCGTAAACCAAGGCATGATACTGCCGCTTCGGCTTGCGAGCAGCAAACTGATTGCGCATCGTCTCGGCCAACTCAACACTCTTGGCGAATACCAATATTCCCGAAACACCGCGATCTAAACGATGCACCACAAACGCTTCTTCGGCTGGGTGCCGCCTTTGGAGGATTCGATTCAAATCGCCAATAACCGTGCGGCTTTCACGCATCACTGTGGGAACTGTCAGCAGAGCAGGTGGCTTAAGCACCACCAAAATCGCCTCATCTTCGTAAACGATTTCGATCGGTGAACGACGATTTGCGACAGGACTTTTCACTCGAACCGGCGGAGGTGTGTAGTCAATCTCAAGCAAGTCCCCTTCTTCTAAAAAACGTGCCCCCCGCGTATCGATGCGATTATTTACTTTCACGGCCCCATCACGAATCGCATTGAGACATTGCTGTCGTGGCAATTGCAATAACTGCTGCACCAACGCTTCCATTCTCCGAGCAGGAGGTGGAATACGACCC
The DNA here is from genome assembly GCA_044371785.1 of Pirellulaceae bacterium. GTDB lineage: Bacteria > Planctomycetota > Planctomycetia > Pirellulales > Pirellulaceae > JAFLCP01. Next base: position 8,903 of record JBILTA010000109.1, read on the forward strand.
GTAATTTGTAATGATTTTCGAATTGCCTTGTCGGAGGTCATGGAGAGGTAAACAACACGTAAGAGATAAAGGCTAGCAAGCCAGGCGGACAGAAAACCCCATTATTACCAGGGGCGCATGAAAAAGCCCATTCGAGAAAACTGTTCAAAGGTGGGCAGCCCTTTGACGCATGTTTCCTCGAATGGGCTCCTGACAAGAACCCGCAAGGGACCGATTTAGCCCGTTGCAGGTCGGAGAGGGAGGATGGAATAACCGTAAGCTATCACATCTTCGGATTGCTTTCAATAGTCCTGGTGGATTTTTTCCCAAAAAACCGGAGGTAAGGGGGTTTAGTTCCCCTTTCCCAGTTTAACATGCCGATAGAAAATGTTTGAAATGGGGCAAATGAACTGCTATCCTTACTGATGGGTCAGCAGTGGAAAGGCAGCGTTTTGGTCTTTCCGAACTTATGGCCCGTTTCCCTACCTTCATGTTTTGCCCACCTGAATGACCAGCACGCTTTAAGGCGTTACGACCGAATTTGCTGAGCCAACTAACTATCTGAGCGAACTAACGAATAGAACGCTCTCCCCCACCACGAACGGCTCAACGTTGCTTGAGCCGACCCCAAAATTGAATTGAGCTAGGAGCCCACCCATGCTGACATTCTTCTCGAAACCAGTAGCCGACAAATTTTGTGACGGTGTTGCCCGCCGAGACTTTTTGAAGATTGGTGGAATGGCACTTGGCGGATTGTCGCTGCCTCAGGTCTTGGAAGCGGAAGCCAACGCGGGTCTCAACACCAACCACAAAGCCGTCATCAACGTCTTTTTGCCCGGTGGCCCCCCACATCAAGACATGTTCGATCTGAAGATGGATGCTCCAGCGGAAATTCGCGGTGAATTACGTCCCATCAAGACCAATGTGCCAGGCATTGAGATTTGCGAATTGTTCGCTGGCCTTGCCAAACGCATGCAACATTGCTCCATCATTCGATCGGTGGTTGGCGCCGAAGGTCCCCATTACAGCGAACAGTGCATCACAGGCCGTGGCGAACGTAATCCACCTGCGGGTGGCTGGCCATCGTTTGGCGCTTGGATCAGCAAACTTCAAGGGCCCGTTGACCCTGCGGTTCCGCCCCACTTGAGCCTGATGTACAAGACCGACCATGCACCTTGGGGTGAACCAGGCAAAGGTGGCTTTTTGGGCATGGCCCATGCGCCATTTCGCATGGTGGGAGGTCGCGGCGAAGTCTCCAAGTTAGACAATATGGTGCTTAAAGATGTCACTCTCGATCGACTCAACGATCGACGTCAACTGCTAACTTCCCTCGATCAATTCCGACGCGATACCGATCGGACTGGAGCGATGTCTGGTCTCGATTCATTTACCGAACAGGCTCTCGGCATTCTGACCAGCAGCAAGTTGGCCGACGCCATGGATCTCAGCAAAGAAGATCCAAAAATCGTTGAACGTTACGGTAAAGGCATGGTCGAATTCCATGCGGACGGTGCCCCCCGCATGAACGAAAACTTCCTGATCGCTCGCCGCTTAGTGGAAGCAGGAGCCCGCGCTGTTTCGCTCAACTTTAGCCGTTGGGATTGGCATGGTGGCAATTTCGATCGTTGCCGTGAGGATATTCCTAGGTTGGATCAAGCGCTATGTGCGTTGATCGATGACCTGGTTGAACGCGGTTTAGATAAAGATGTTTCTGTGGTTGTGTGGGGCGAGTTTGGCCGAACGCCTAAGATCAACAATGATGCCGGCCGCGATCATTGGCCACAGGTTTCCTGTGCTTTGCTCGCCTGCGGCGGCATGCGACACGGCCAGGTGATTGGCGCAACAAACCGTTTGGGTGAATATGCCACAGAACGTCCGACCACGTTCCAAGAAATTTTGGCCACCCTTTATCATCAAATGGGCATCGATTTGAACTCGGTCCGCGAGTTCGATTTGCGTGGAAGACCGCAATACCCAGTCGATGCGGGGGTTAGCCCCATGAAAGAACTCGTCTGAGTGGTCTCGATATGAGACCCAGATTTCGATTAGAATCCCTGCCGAAGCGAAAAACGTCCTTGGGGCTGTATACCCCTTTTTCTCTTGGCGGGAGTATTACCTAATGGCATTTGGTTTCGGAATCATCGGTTGTGGCATGATCGCCAACTTTCACGCGCGGGCGATTGCCGAGATCCGCGGGGCCAAGTTGGTCGCCTGCTATAACCGCACACCGGATCGGGCCCAACAACTCGCAGACAAGTTTGGCTGCGATATCGAAACCTCACTGGAAAGCTTACTGGCTCGCCCCGATATCGATGCGATCACCATTTGTACCGCCAGTGGTGCGCACATGGAACCGGCCATAGCAGCGGCCAAAGCGGGCAAACA
>JBILTA010000626.1:0-3506 GCA_044371785.1 Pirellulaceae bacterium
CGAACCAGGGTGCCGAGTCTCGACGCCCTGATAGGGGTGCAGTCTCTGCTTGTGAGAACTGATTGAGTTTCTCGGACGCTTTTAGGAAAGCTTGCTCCGCTTTTTCTGGTTCATCGTTCTTAAGCAATGCAATCGCAGTGTGGTGCGGCGACGAGACGGCTACCAACCCAATTATCATCGTTTGCAGCCATCTGCAACAGCTCAATGGCGCGGTGATAGTTCTCAGCGCGAATCATAGTGAGCCCGGCGATGTAACGCTTAGCACTAATGGGCAGAATAGCCTCTATCGATAAACACCCTGCTTCCGTGCTGCAACTGGTATCTTTTCAGGCGCCCATTGTTGGTATCTTTAGAGCGCCCGCTGACAAGCGCCCACTGACAATGTGTCTGCGATCACATTAGCATGAGTAGCAATCAGCGGATTTGTTTTGGTGTTCTACCTGCGATTGAAACGATCGGTCCGAGTTGTTATCTCTATTTTGGGAACCATCTTGTTCGTGTGGTTCATTCGTCAAGCAATGATTAGATACGAGATAGGCAGGCAGCTCGAATTTTGATACTGACGGTGGTGGGAAGAATGAAAAGGGCAGCTCCTGTGAAGGAGTGCCCTCGTTCTTTGGCGTTACAGTTTGGCGATTTCCGCTAATCGTTTGGTAATCGTTTTGAGCATTTTCGCCGACTTAAGTTCCTCGGCAATTTCTAAAGCCTTATTCCAATAATCGCGAGCTTCGCTATAGCGTTTTTGTGCCGTTCGGATCTCCGCTAACTCATCGTAAACCGACAGCAGAAAGTCTCGATTGTTCATTTCTAGCGAAATCTTCAAAGTCTCATTTTGATAGCGTTCGGCTTCTGCGATGTTTCCTTGCAAGCGGCGGAGAAGGCCTATGACACTGATAACATTAACGTAGGTATCTGCTTCGCCGGTACGTGAGAAAAGCTTCAGTAGTGATTGCAGTGTTTGATCGGCTTCGGCATAGTTTTTGGTGCCGATATCGCACTCGGCAAGCAGCAACTTGGCAAAGCCAGCTCCTTCAACCGACTCCTGCTCGGTTTCAATTTGAAGCAGACGGGAAGCGTATTTACGAGCAGCAGCCCAATCTTCAAGGTGAAGGTGCACACGAGACAGGTTAGCTAAGTTTGCCACGATGCCGAAAGAGTCGTCCAAATCTTCGTTGATCTCCAGAGATCGCAAGTGGTATTTCTTTGCTTCCTGAAAGTCACCTCGCAATTGATGAACAACGCCGATACCATCAATCGCATTGGCATATTCGTCCATGACTTCAAGTTCTTCGGTGATATCGGCGACCAATTGATATTGGGTTTGCGCGTCATCAAGTCTACCAATACAACGAAGTGAATCCGCCATCTGTCGTGCGCAGCCGAGGTAGATCAAACTGCATTCGTCATCGAGCTCAAGTTCTTCATATTGTTCCAAAATGGATTGAAACGTTTGAGCTGAGATTTCGAAGGTACCGAGTTCGTACTGTAATTCTGCGATAGTGGCCATCGCTTGAAGGTGATCGTAAGGGCTGTCAGGATTCTCTAGCAGAGGTGCCGCTTGCATTAGTGACTTAAGAGCGGCTGATCGCTCATTTTGCTCAAGGTAAAGATAGCCTAGGCTAAGGTGACCACGTCCAACGTTATAGTCGTCTTCATCTTTAAGCAAATTCTGATAGCTCTGAATGGCTTGATCGTAGTCACGCTCTTCTTTTGCGCAGTCCCCTTCGATCTCGAATGTTTTGGCATCGTTGGGACCAATGGCCTTCATTTTGGCTAGGCATTCTTTCGCTGCAGCCAAATTCTCGTTGTTAAGAAAGTGAAGCGCATCATCGAACAATTCATCAAGATCTTGGGACATTTTGGGTTCCGAGGAAACAGTTAACTATCACTGTGCAATGCGAATTTTGAGTCTCAGATGGTACCCTCAGAGCTAAGTTTCTACAATCAAGAGGGCCTCAGAATGAGTAGATTGGTGGATTTGCCCTGAAAAACCTCCAAATTTGCGGACGATTACCGCGAAGTCGTTTATTCGGATTGGTTTGAATAAACAGACGGATCGCAAACGCAAAGTGAGACACGAATGAGATGGTACGGGATTCTAGCAGCACTGCATGGATTAATCGGCTCTTCATTGATGTTTCTGAGTTTGCATACACTGCGCGGCGCACTGGACTCGTATTCACTAGAGTTGCGTCGAGTTGGCTGAACGCTCGAGGCTATTCAGGGAGTCGTGTGTCTTCTGTTTTACAGGCAGTTAAACTATCAGCGGGGAGTAGGGCTAATCATGATTGTTTCAACAGCGTGGACTAGCATGCTGTATTGGATCGTTTTCAGCGGCATGCATTTATTGGACATTGTTGTCCCTCTAGGTGGTGTGGCGATGATGTTGGAATGGGTTGCCAAGGTGGTTACCGCTTTTCGGGTTTAAGTCGCGAGGATAAAACCTAATACTTTATGAAATCGAATTCTATTGCATACAAGAAATTTGAGAGGTATCGCATGAGCCATTGTCGGTTATGGTGCTTTCTTGGCTTGTTCGTATTCGCATCAGCGACCCATGCTGAAGACTATGTTTGGAAGAAGCTTGCAACCGAGGCTTATCGCGGTAAACAGGACGATATTCACTTCGTAACGCCATTGATCGGGTGGTATGTCAACGGTAGTGGTAAAATCTTCAAAACGGTCGACGGCGGGAATACCTGGGAACTCAAGCTTCACAAGCCGGGAACCTACTTTCGCTGCCTCATGTTTGTGGATGAAAAACTTGGCTTTGCCGGAAACATTGGCCCTGACTATTTTCCTAACGTGTCGGACTCTGTTCCACTTTATCGTACCCGTGATGGAGGTGACACTTGGGAAGCCGTGCAAGGTATTGCTGAACCAGCAGTTGTTGGTTTGTGTTCGATGCAAGTTTTAAGGGTCCCTTATATCAATGCGGGAAATCTGGATGAACGGGTTCGCCTGATCGCCGTTGGGCGAGTCGGTGGACCCACAGCATGTATTGTTTCCGATGATATGGGTGAAACGTGGAAGCACATCGAGCTTCCGCAATCGTGTGCGATGGCTTTGGATGTGCACTTCTTTGACATGGATCGAGGCTTCATCGCAGCGGCATCGGATAAAAACGTGCAAGATTCGACGGCTTTGGTTTTAGGTACGACCGATGGTGGCAAAACGTGGAAGGAAGTTTTCCGTGGTACGCGAACTTTTGAAATAACTTGGAAGATGTCGTTCCCAACAAAAGAAACGGGGTTTGTAACGGTGCAATCCTATAACCCTGATGCGGCGCAATCGAAGCGGTTTGTGCTGAAGTCGGAGGATGGCGGAAATACTTGGAATGAACTTTTACTAGTCGACGATGTCAAGGTTCGAGAGTTTGGCATTGCTTTTGTGGATGCGAAGCGAGGTTGGATCGGAGCGCTGCCACATGGTTTTTACACAGAGGATGGTGGGGTAACTTGGCAGAAAGAAGATTTTGGGAATGCCGTTAACAAGATCCGTGTCCT
>JBILTA010000821.1:0-3496 GCA_044371785.1 Pirellulaceae bacterium
CAGCTGCCGGACCTGAGCGCCGGCTTTGACGACGAGTGGGGCCTGGCCCTGACGCTGGTGGTGCTGGGTCTGGTGCTGCTGCTGGCCTTGCTGCTGAGCACCGACTTTGGCCTGGCGCTGCGGGCCCTGGGCAACAACCCAACCATGGCCCGCGCCAACGGCATCAACCAGCGCCGCGGCCTCAACATCGGCATCGCCGCCGCCAACGGACTGGTGGGCCTGTCGGGCGCACTGGTGGCCCTGTTTCAGGGTTTCGCCGACGTCACCATGGGCATCGGCTCGCTGATCCTGGGCCTGGGGATGGTGATCATTGGCGAATCGATCCTGCGGCCGCGCACGGTGCCCGTGGCCCTGATCGCCGCCGTTGCGGGCGCGGTCGTGTTTCGCGGCCTGATCGCCGTGGCGCTGGCCCTGGGCCTGGAGCCTGTCGATCTGAAGCTGGTCACCGCGGTGTTGCTGCTGGTGGCACTGGCCGCAGGGCGATTGCGCATCCCCGGGCTCTCGGCCCAGAGCAAGCCTGAGCCATGAACCGGAACCAGCCATGAGCCTTGCGATCGCCAACCTGAGCTGGGGTCATCCGCTGCCGGGCGGTGGCTGGCGGCAGCTGTTCGACGGCTTCGACCTCAACTGCCAGAGCGGACAGTTCGTGGTCGTGATCGGCAACAACGGCAGTGGCAAATCGACCCTGCTCAACCTGATCGCCGGCACCCTCAAGCTGGGCGGCGGCACGATCACCCTGGGGGATCGCCCCCTGCACCGCTACCGCGACCACCGGCGCGCCCGCTGGCTGGGACGGGTGATGCAGAACCCACTTGAGGGCACCTGCCCCGGGCTGACCATTGCCGAAAACCTGCGGCTGGCCGAACGGCGCCGCCGCAGCGGCCTGTCGGTCTCGGGCCTGCTGGGCCTGCGCCCAAGCCCCGCCGACCGCCACCGCTACCGGGATCTGCTTGAGCAGCTGGGCATCCCCCTGGCCGGGCGTCTCGACACCCTGGTGGGCGAGCTGTCGGGCGGCCAACGCCAGACCCTGAGCCTGGTGATGGCCACCCTGGGAGCACCCGAGCTGCTGTTGCTCGACGAGCACACCGCCGCCCTGGATCCCAAGGCCGAGGCCACGGTGATGCAGCTCACCGAACAGCTGGTCCGCCAGCTGGGGGCCACCACCTTCATGGTCACCCACAGCCTCGAGCAGGCCCTGCAATACGGCGACCGGCTGGTGATGCTGCGGGACGGCCAGCTGATCGGCGATTGGAGTGCCGAGGCACGCGCGGAACTGACGCCCGCGTCATTGCGGGGCCTGTACGGGTCAGCCATAGTGGGCGCCACCGAGCAACACCCCGCCAATGCCCCTGCAGCGCCGTGAATTTCTGGGTCTGATGGGCACCGGAGCCGTCAGCTCCGTTGTGCTCGCAGCCTGCGGTCAACTGGGCGGCACCAACAAGGCCAAAGGGCCCACCATCGGCATGTTGCAGCTGGTGGATGCCCCCCCGCCCAATGCCGTGCGCAAGGGGTTTGAAGCCGCCCTGGCCAAAGCGGGCTACACCGCGGGCACCAGCGTCAATTTCATTCAGAAAGATGCTGCAGGCGAACTGCCCAACACCACCCTGGTGATGAAGAAGTTCGTCGCCGATCAGGTCGACATGGTGTTTGCGATCGGCACCCCGCCCCTGCAGGCGGCGATGAAGACCGTGCCCGAGACCACCCCCGTGGTCTTCGCCTACTGCTCGAACCCCTGGGGCGCCGGCGCTGGCACGCCACCCGGTGGCGTCGGCCAGCACAAGCCCAACGTGGTCGGCACGATCGGCACCAACCCGATGGGCAAGGAGCTGGACCTGGCCCGCAGCATCAACCCGACATTGAAGACCGTCGGGGTGATCTTCAACCCGGGCGAGCCCAACTCCGAATACGAGGCCAAGGTGCTGCGCGACGAAGCGGCACAACGCGGCATCACGGTGGTCGAGCAGTCGGTCGCCAACTCGGGTGAAGTGCTGCAGGCCGCCCAGGTGCTAGCCGGCAAGGACATCGAAGCCTTCGTGAAGATCGGCGATTACGCCACGATCCAGGGCTTCGGCTCGATCGCCAAGGTGGGCCTCGACAAGAAAATCCCGGTGTATTCAGTCGATGCCGACGACATCAAGCTGCCGGGTTGTCTGGCCACGATCGGCTGGGCCTATTTCGACGATGGCTATGCCGCCGGTGAGCTGGCGGTGCGGGTGCTCAAAGGCGAATCGCCCAAGACGATGGCCTTTGAACCCCTCACCAAAACCGAACTGGGCGTCAACCTGGTCACCGCCAAGGCGATCGGTGTGACCGTGCCCGAAGCGGTGCTCAAGGACGCCAAGACGGTGATCCGCTGAACGGTGATCCGCTGAGCTCAGCCTTCGCCTTCGGCGTCACCGACCGGGGTCACCGTCTGGAGCCGGTCGTTGAGTTGCATGGCCATCGCCTGACGGCCGATGGCCAGCACTTTGAGCGTGTCTTCGTGCATGCGCAGCTGGGCATCGGCCACCTGCATGCCCCTCACCAGCTCCTTGATGTCGTCAGGCAGACCGTTGAGGTCGTAACGCTTGCCCTCAAAAGTGAGCACGGGCGGTTGGTTGCCCATGCCGCCAGGGGGGTTGAACCCGGGTGCGTTGACGGGAGGCAGACCTGCGGCTGAATCCAAGGTGGGCAGACATCACTGGTCCGCCACCCTAAAGCCTGTGTCGGGCTCTGTCTCAGTCAGAACACATGTGAATCAGCTGGCGTTCGCAGAACTCGCGGTAACGGCCCCCGCTGGCCATCAGGGCACTGTGGCTGCCCTGCTCGACGATGCGACCGGCCTCGAGCACAACGATGCGGTCGGCGGTCTGCACCGTGGCCAGCCGGTGGGCGATCACCAGCACGGTGCGACCGGCCATGGCCTGATCCAGGCCGCGCTGCACAGCGGCTTCGGCCTCGGCGTCGAGAGCGCTGGTGGCTTCATCCAGCAGCAGCACCGCCGGATTGCCCAGCACCGCCCTGGCGATCGCCAGACGCTGCAGCTGCCCACCCGAAAAGTTGGAGCCGCGCTCTTCGATCCGGCTCCCATAGCCCTGCGGCAGGGCCTCGATGAACCCGTCGGCGTTGGCCAGCCTGGCCGCCTCGCGGATCTGCTCGGGGCTGGCTGGCCGGCCAAAGGCGATGGCCTCGGCCACCGTGCCCGAAAACACGCTGCTCTGCTGGGGCACCAGGGCGACGGCGCGACGCAGCTCATGGGCCCGCAGGCCGGCCAGGTCCTGACCATCGAGCAGCACCTGACCCTGCTGGGCCGTGTTGAAGCGCAGCAGCAGCGAAAACAGGGTGCTCTTGCCGGCCCCTGAGGGGCCCACCAGGGCCACCACCTGACCCGCCGCCACCGTCAGGTCCAGGCCGCGCAACACCGGCTGCTCGGGGTCGTAGCCAAAGGTGACCTCACGCAGCTCAAGCCTGCCGGCCACCTGACCCAGGGGCAGGGGCTGGGCATCCGGGCGATCGG
>JBILTA010000627.1:0-3491 GCA_044371785.1 Pirellulaceae bacterium
TGCGTTTGTGGGGCTTGTCGTGCGCGAGCTAGCTGACCATGCATTGCGTAGAAAGGGTCTGAAGACCACTTTCTACGCAGCCCAACGTGACGCGGTCCAACGTGACTAGGGCTAGGATGTGGTTGTTAGCAAAAGAGGACGTACAAATGTACGTGAGAGGGCGTTTGATGTTTTGTGGTTAGCTCGTCCACGGCAGAGGCTGTGTCGGCTTTCAGGGGCTTAAGATGGAGCAGTTTCGAGCGAGGAGTCTGGAATAGCTCTACTGCTCACCTATCTAAAATCTCCTCTCTCGCGCAGCGTGGCCCTGGCGGGGCCAGAAGAGAGTAGAGCAGGAGTGAGGAGAGCGATTGGCCCTGTCGGGCCAATGGAGGCGGGGGGCCTCCACTAAGCCTTGTTGTAAGTGCATATTTCGTAAGGGTTTACGCTGTCAGTAAAATCCTAATTGGACCCAGTTTTGGCCTAATTGGTCCACCTAATTGGCCACCGAAGTATCCAACCTGTGGGTGATTCTGTGGCTGAGTGGACAGATGGGGAGTTGGGAGTGTTTTTGATGCGTGGAATCAGGTGATAGAGAATGATTGTTGGTTGTCTATGTTAGTTCAGGGGGCACAATGATTCTGCCAATCAGCCCAAAATCAGGCCGAAATCTCTACAGTTAAAATTCGGCCAAAAATGCGATGGTAATTCGGCCCGTAACAAGTTGGGTGTAGTAAGAGTTTTGGTGTGCGGAGTCAAGTGGCAGAGATCGATTGAGGTTGTCAGCGTTAGTTCAGGGGGCACAGCGATTCTGCCCCCCAAATCAGGCCGAAATCTCTACAGTTACAATTCGGCCAGTAGATCGATGGTAATTCGACGAGTAGCATGTAATTTAGCCTGCAACAGATTGGAAGGTTCTCGTAGAACTAGGCTTTTGTAACAGCGGCTAAATCTAGCGTATGATCGAACCAGTCTGGTCTTGGTGTGTAGGTGCCGTCCAAATTGATAAGTGCTACGTCTGCCTGGGCAGGAAAGATCCCGAACACACGGATATAATCGCGACGAGTTAAAGATAACAATTCAACGAATATCCCATTGATTACTTTAGCTGCGATAGCGGTGTGCCGTACCCCACAGTGACTACATGTACCAATGGTGTCAGAGCCAAAAGTAGGTATGTCCAGGAGTAAGACATTCAAATAACTTGGATCACCCGAATTCCACACCCACGTTCCGCTCGCGCTCGCGCGGACCGAGAATGGAGGAACGGCAATACCATCCTCTCTTAACCACTCTACGGCATCTCCGATGTTGTATTCTTTGCCCGGAACGACTCCCCATTGACACGTCGCAGTAGTATGGTAGCCACCGTTACTACAGCTTGAGCAATTCGAAATTCCGGAAATTGTGATGGTGTCTGGCATTGCATTCCTCAAACTTATGGTTGAGCGGAAAGGACTGTCATCAAGTGTGTAGAATTCGAAAGCGTTTGGCCAGGGACAAAAATATCTAGATTACCATATAGAGCCTTGCGACCCGCATGATTGGCGATCTGATTTCGAATTGCCGAGTTTGAAGTTAAAACCGGAAGTCCGAGGACGCGAGCCGTTTCGAGTAGTTGAAGATCAGCACGGCCAAATTTACCAGAGAGAATTCCGGGATTAGTCGCGATGATGGTATCTACGTCAGTTCGAACAACCTGAACTTGGTGAGCAACAGAATCAAGGCGAGCCAATTGAGTCGTTGTTGCCTTGATTTCAGCTTTAACGAATGATGGCAAGATGATTTCACGCGAACGAGAAGAGGCAACGTCCTCTAAAACATCGTCGAACAGATGCCTTACGTTTTGGCCGCCCTCAATAATCGGTTTGTCCATGAATAAGTTACCATCTGTGACAAATCGCTTAGGGGCGACGATTTGCACATTGTGAACGCCGTACTTCTCCGTGAGAGACTTCATCCATCTTTCTGCATTTGGACCGCACCCAGCATTATGTGCCCAAACACTAAATCCCCACAATGCCCCGCCGACGAAGTAGGTATGGTAGTCCGCGACTCTGAGGTTGTAAACGGTTGCGATTTGCAGCGTGGATTGGATCGCGTCGATGCGGAGCAAGCGTCCATCGTGCGAGATGAGTTGATCGCCTGCTTGTAGTTCTCGGGCTGGAACAAACGCTTCGCGTGCGGGAACATAGAAGGGATGCTCGTCGGTGGTGCCAATCTTCTGACCACCGATCTCCAGTTCGATGATCGGCGAGGTGCGTGTAAAGAGTTCTTCAACTCGCTTCAGCTCCAGCGGCCCCTGCGGCTCAAACTCATTGCGAGCCAATACCATCTCGCCCACTTGGATCTGTTCGATCGGCTTGCTATTGCCCTCCAAGTCGACCACCAATGGCGTACCAGCAGTGAAGCAGGCTTTGGCGTAGCGGTTCAAGAAGAAATTGCGACTGAAGCCACCAACGGCCCCGTGCAAGGCACCTTGCGTGGCACCGTGCCAAACATCGCCACCAGCTACATGGGAGACCGTCCCACCTATGGCTGCTCCAGAGGCAGCTCCAATCGCAGCACTTTTGGCGGACTGTTTAAGGATTGCTTTGGTTTCGAGTTTCTGAAACACACCACAGGCTTCAGCGGCTTTGACACCTGCCTTGCCAAATTTTAGTAGATCGCCAACATACGGTAAGAGCGCTCCCGCAGCAGATATTCCGGCATTGAGAAATGCTCCTTCACGACCCATAAGGCCTTCGCCGACGTACCAAACTGCGTTGATGCCGTCCGCCACTCCAAACGGATCCAAGATTCCCACATAATTCAGTACCTCATGTGCCGGATCGGCCCACGAACGATAAGCGGCATCCTCACTTTCAAGGAATAGAGCATAACGTCCTTCATGCAAAGAACGAGTTGATGTTTGAAGCTCAGTTATGGGATCGCTATTAACGGTCCCCCGTTTATTACCTGCAAATGCAAACTCTGTGGCCATCCAGCTTTTCGTGTTGGTGAACTCAGTGCCGTCGAGTTGATTCAAATGCCAAGTTGCAGCAAGCTCCTGGGGTGTTGGTTTCGCAGCGTCACTGGTTGTGGTTGTCTGGGATGCGATGACCTCGCCACGTTCGTCCATCCATGTGAATGACTGAATATGGAACTCTTTACCTTCCGTCATGTTGAACTGTAGTACGGGTTTGTTGCGCTGGTAAACGGTTCCGGTGCTTACATTGAATTTCCCGACCACTTCCGTGTTCGTGAGGCCCTCCGTCCTAATGCATCATACATCTGAGATGTGAAAACAGGAGTCGCGGATTGCTGAGTGAATGTCTCGGTTTGAATCAATCGAATGGCATGGTCGTATTTGAAGATTTGCTTGGTGATGAGTGGGGCTTGTCGTGCGCGAGCTAGCTGACCATGCATTGCGTAGAAAGGGTCTGAAGACCACTTTCTACGCAGCCCAACGTGACTAGGTCCAGGATGTGGTTGTTAGCAAAAGAGGACGTACAAATGTACGTGAGAGGGCGTTT
>JBILTA010000628.1:0-3490 GCA_044371785.1 Pirellulaceae bacterium
GAGGTCATGGTGCAATTCCCTTTGATGTAGGGCGGTTACGCGGGACGTCCACCTGGATTCGGTGCGGCACCTGTCGGTGGCCCACCAGGTCGTCCCTGCGGTCGAGGATACAGACAGCAGTCGACTGGGCAAACATCATGACTGGGGCCGTAGTTGCCTAACGCAGGACGTACATCCGCATTATTGATTCGTTCTACGATCAGCTCGCGAATCATGGTAACAAACTTCGGATGAGTACCTACCGCGCGAGCTCGAGCAAAGGGTAGCTCTAGTTCAGCGCATCGATCAGCCGCTTCAACATCCAAGTCATAGAGCACTTCCAAGTGGTCGGACACAAATCCCAGCGGTACGATGACGACGGAACTTATTTCATTTGCTTGATGAAGTTCATCGAGCCTATCGCGAATGTCGGGCTCAAGCCAAGGTTGTTGGGGTGGGCCACTGCGACTTTGATAAACTAATTCCCACGGAACATTTCCGAGCGATTCGCTTACCAAGCGAGCCGCTTCACGTAACTGCAATTCGTAGCGGCTGTTTTCTGCCATTGAGATTGGGATACTGTGAGCCGTGAAGAGGATTTTGAGTTGCGAACGCGCTGCGACAGGAATCTTTTCGATGGCTTCACGTGTCACATCCGACTGAGCTTCGATAAAGAGAGGGTGGTTGTAGGGCATACGAACTTTGTTTACTTCTGGGGCGCCTTCACCCACCTCTTCACGGGCTGCAGCAATGTTCTCGCGATATTGTCGGCAACCCGAATAGCAACTGAAGACGGATGTGAAGAACGCAATCGCTCGTTTCACGCCTGCGTCTTTCATCTCTTGGATCGAGTCTTTGAGATAAGGAGCCCAGTTGCGATTACCCCAATAGATTTTCAAAGGTGGTCCGTGCTCAGAAAGTTCCTTTTCTAAAGCAGCGATGAGCTGGCGATTTTGTTCGTTGATAGGGCTTGCGCCGCCGAAGTGATAATAATGTTCGGCCACTTCGAGCATCCGTTCCCGCGGGACATTTTTCCCACGCAGTACGTTTTCCAAAAACGGAATGACATCTTCCGTTTTTTCTGGTCCACCAAACGAAACAAAGAGAATGGCATCGAAGGCTTCAGGCATCATCGGCTTTCCAAATCGAGAGGAACAATTCACTACGAGACAGTGTAGCGAAGGGGGAATCGATTCCGAAGCATTCCACAAATCACTACGACTGAAAAGTCAAGTAAATCGACGGTCGCTTTTTGTCTTGATCCTGAATGTCTGTATAATTGAACATGTCCCCATCCGGGAATCTTTCATTGATGAGGAAAGAATCGTATCGACGAGTATGCGTGTGACGTATGTCGATTATGCGGCCATTCCAGCAGATCGTCTGCGTCATGAGATCATTGCCCGAGAGCATGTCGTGAATTCAGCACCCAACTTATTTCCTTAAAATGTATCGAGGCATTTGCTGTACTAGCTTTTGACGGAAGTCGAGCTGAAGGGATTTGGGGGCGTTATCAATGCCCCAGTGGATTTGCAATTGAGTCCACACGATATTACGCAGCCAAACTTGGTTTTCGTTTCGGTGCATCGCAAATCGATCTTGACCTCTTCGAAAATCAAAGGGGTGCCCGATTGGGTCGTTGAGATCTTATCGCGGTCCAATACTCGCCACGACACTCAATTTAAGCGACAGCTTTACTTGCGTTTTGGGATACCTGAGTATGGTCATTCCGCCACAGGTGCGAGTTGACCTTCAAAAAGTCTGGTAGTTGCGGAGTTGGCATAAAAAAAGCCCACTCATTACTGAGTGGGCTTCTGCGATGACCCCGACGGGAGTCGAACCCGTGTTACCGCCGTGAAAGGGCGATGTCCTAGGCCACTAGACGACGGGGCCGTTATATGTCACCGATGCTGGCCAATGGGGTAAAACTCATTGAGTCAATCAAAGAGATCTACTGGCCTTTAGCAAGCTTCATTTGTGACTGCATTACAGAATAACGCATTTTCAAAATGACTCAAGGTCAATGCGCTTCTCAAATTTGAGAACTTCGAAGGATTCGAATAACGCTAGACGAATCTCAGTTACGAGATTCTCTCTATCTTGAACCAAACAGTCTTAGCTGAAGCATCACTGTAACAGCGAGACTTTGTAGTGCCAAGATGGAATTTGGTCAAGGCGTAAGAAGCAGCAGAACGTGAAAGAAATTCACCCAGAAACGTTAACAGCTACGGAACGGTTATGGCCGCTCTTCGTCGGTCTCGTTTTCGGTCGTTTCTACTTTCGCTTCGCCATTCTGGCTGCGTTGAATTGCTTCGTAAACTTCGCGACGATGCACGGGTACTTCTCGAGGCGCTTCGACCCCAAGACGAACTTTGTCGCCACGGATTTCTACGACAACAATCGTGATCTCGTCGTTAATGACGATACTTTCGTTTTTTTTGCGGGACAGTACTAACATAATTCCCTTCCTTTGGCACTATTAAACGCCGGCGGCCTTTCCTGCTGCCCTCGCATCAACTCGGGGCTTTTTGTAACTGGCAGATCTCAACACAACCTTTCATGTCGCAGTCGTTCGTGACTCCGGCTCTTCTCCATTTGATGCAAAAAGAATTGCCGTGCATGCAAGGTTTTCAGATTAACTGGACTCGATTCGTCCAAATTAGTTCGTTCAGAACTTCCCAACCGCACAACCTGCGAAGATAATTCTGAGCGAATTTAACGTAATCAAGCGCTAATCCATAGATTTACTGTACGTGCAATCCCCCCCAAGTCAAGAAATCTCTATTGTCAAGTAGCGATTTTGTTCACGGTTTGGTTCGGGTTATCCGACACAAATTCACAAAGATATACCCAAGTGAGGGGTTTTAAGGGCTGGAGTAAGGCATGAGGCAAGAAATCGAGTCCCAGGATGGCAAAAATCAGCCCCAATCGCTCGTTGGATTTTCGGGAATTTTTTTTCTGATTTTTTGTGTTTTTTTTGTCTATGCAGCCGAGCCGGTGCCAGCGGTCAACGAATCCCATTACCTCCTGAAGGCCTACGTGACCTATCACCCAGGTCCGCTGCAGGAGGATATATTTTTGGGTTCGGCCGACACACATTGGCTTTTCTTTCGCATGGCAGGCTTGCTAACGCTTTTCTGTAGCCTGGATACGACAGCTTGGATTTTGCGAATCGCTGGGTGGGGCTTGGTAGCATTCGGTTGGCTTAGGTTGGTTGAACGCTCGCGGTTGCCCACCATCGTTGCCCCTTTCCTGGCGGCAGCTTGGTTATGTGGGATGTACTATGGACAACTTTCCGGTGAATGGGTCGTTGGTGGCATCGAGGCCAAAGTTATTGCCTATGCTCTGCTGTTCATCGGCTGGAGCTATTTGTTCACCAGTAAACCCTATTGGGTTTGGCCATGGTTGGGAGCTTCCGCTGCATTCCATGTTTTGGTCGGTGGCTGGGGAGTTGTGGCCACAGCTATTGCCCTATTGTTGGTGGATCTGCCGCAATTGCGACAGCAGTTCA
>JBILTA010000629.1:0-3487 GCA_044371785.1 Pirellulaceae bacterium
CACTATGGCAGCCGTTATTCGTCCCGTAAAGATTAAACGCAAGTTTACACAACATGCACCGGGAAGCGTGTTATATCAATGTGGTAATACCATTGTACTGTGCACCGCGATGATCGAAGATCAAGTTCCTCCATGGCTCAAGGGTGGTGGGCAAGGTTGGATCACAGCAGAATACAGCATGCTTCCCTCCAGTACATCGACTCGTAAGGGACGTGATCGAGGTGGAAAAATTGATGGACGAACCACCGAAATTCAGCGACTCATCGGGCGCAGTTTGCGAGCGATTGTCGACCTGAAGAAGCTCGGCGAGAGAACCATTGCCATCGATTGTGATGTATTGCAGGCCGATGGAGGCACACGCACCGCAAGCATCACAGGAGCCTTCATGGCCCTAGTGGATGCACTTCATGCTGAATATGGAAAGCGACCTCTTGCTGAATATCCGCTGGTCGATAGCGTCGCCGCGATCAGTGTAGGTATTGTCGACGGCAAGGTAGAACTTGACCTCGACTATATCAAAGATGCAGCTGCAGAAGTTGACATGAATGTGGTGATGACAGGCAAAGGTAAGTTTGTCGAGTTGCAAGGGACTGGCGAAGAGTCCACTTTCGACGATGAACAGCTCGCGCAATTGATCAGCAAAGCCAAGCAAGGTATCAAACAGCTGACTCAAATTCAGCGCGAAACATTGGGTAAGCTTTGGAAATTTGATTGAAAGAGAGACTATGACCCAAGAAGCCAAGCCACTGGTCGGAGTGATCATGGGAAGCCGCTCCGACTGGGAGACGATGCAGTCGGCAGCGGAAACTCTTCAGCATTTTGGCGTGGCACACGAATGTCGAGTCGTGTCGGCACATCGAACTCCGGAATGGATGGTTCAATATGCCAAAGAAGCGGCTGGACGCGGTATCAAGGTGATTATCGCTGGCGCTGGTGGAGCAGCCCATCTGCCAGGAATGGTGGCTGCTTGCACTTGTTTGCCTGTGCTCGGCGTGCCCGTGCAAAGCAAGTCGTTGCAAGGCCTCGATTCCCTCCTGTCGATTGTGCAAATGCCAGGAGGGATACCCGTAGGGACTTTAGCTATCGGCGCAGCTGGTGCACGTAATGCAGGCTTGCTTGCAGTTCGAATCTTAGCGCTCAATGATGCTGTACTGGCTGAAAAGCTTCAGCAGTTTGCTCTCTCTCAAACGGAAACAGTGTTGAAGGATTCTGTGTTATGAGTCGAAGCAACAGCCCAATTCTGCCGGGTGCCACTTTGGGGATGTTGGGTGGTGGACAATTGGGACGTATGTTTTCTGTAGCGGCCTCCCGTTTGGGATACAAAGTGATTGTATACGCCCCTGAGTCAGAATCACCTGCAGGGGAAGTTTCGTACAAACACATCTGCGCGCCCTATGAAGATGAAGATCGCCTGTTGCAGTTCGCTCGCGAAGTACAAGTGATTTCACTTGAGTTTGAGAATATACCGGTCGCAACATTGGAGCGTGTTTCAGAACTGGCCCCTGTGCGTCCGGGCCCGAAAGTATTGGGGATTTCGCAACACCGGATCAAAGAGAAATCGACCTTGCAGGCAGCCGGGTTCCTGGTAACTCCTTTCTCACCGGTTGAAACCGACGCAGATTTGAGAGAAGCGGCAGCCCAACTCGGATTACCTTTGGTGTTGAAAACAGTGCAGTTCGGCTATGACGGCAAAGGCCAGCGAATTGTGCGGTCGATGGAAGAATTGCAATCGGCTCGTCAAACGCTCGGCAACGGTTTGCTAATCGCCGAAAAGATGATTGATTTCCGAGCCGAAGTTTCCATCCTGGTGGCACGTAACCCCCGTGGTGACACGGTCGTTTATCCTTTGGTAGAGAATGAACATCGACACCATATTCTCGATGTTACACGTTGTCCAGTCTCACCCGAGTTGATTGCCTTAGATAAAGAGGCGCAGAAAATCGCGCTCGGTGTCGCAGATACTTTGCAGCTTGAAGGATTGCTATGTATCGAGTTTTTTGTTGCTGGCGATAAATTAATGATCAACGAGATCGCGCCGCGACCGCACAATTCGGGGCATTGGTCCATCGAAGGTTGTGTGACAAGTCAATTTGAACAACAAGTTCGGGCAGTTTGCAATTTACCACTCGGCTCAACCGAATTGATCTCGCCATGTGCGATGGTGAATATTCTCGGTGATTTATGGGGAACGAGTCCACCAAATTGGGCGCTGGCAATGCAAGAACCGAGGACGTATTTGCATCTATACGGCAAGTCAAAAGCGGTTGTTGGCCGAAAGATGGGACACATCACCCAATTGGCTCAATCGTCAACGTTAGCTACCGAAAGCTTGAGAAAGTTACGTGACACAATGAAAGGTTAGTACCATGGCTGAAGCTCCACTGAAGATTGGAATCATCGGTGCCACAGGACGTGGTGATTACGGTCATAGTTTAGATGTTGGAGCAATTCAGTTCGGCGATGGGAAGGTAGTGGCGATAGCGGATGCGAATGCCCAGGGGCTTCAGGCAGCGCAAAAGAAATTGAAGGTTGATAAGGGGTATGCCAACTATCGCGAAATGCTTGAACGCGAGAAGTTGGATATCGCCATCATCGGGCCTCGCTGGATCGATCAGCATGCCGAAATGCTGCTAGCAGCGGCACAAGCGGGCTGTCATGTCTATATGGAAAAGCCTTTCTGTCGAACATTGGCCGAATGTGATCAAGTGCTTCGCGAATTTGAAATGCGACATTTGCATATCGCTATCGCGCATACCGCTTTTTATTCGCCTGTGACCGAACGCGTATTGGAGGCGATTGCGGCGGGTGAGATCGGTGAGGTGTTAGAACTGCGAGGGCGTGGAAAAGAAGATCAACGCGGTGGTGGCGAAGATCTGTGGGTTCTTGGGTCCCATGTTTTGGGCTTGATGTCGTTGGTTGCTGGTTGCGATGCGACCACATGCCAGGCTACTGTTCTCATGCAAGGTAAACCGCTCGCCCCAAAAGATGTCGTTGACGGCAATGAGGGCTTGGGGCTCATTGCGGGTGATCAATTAGCTGCGAAGTATCAATTTGCGAATGGACTTACAGGCTATTTCGCGTCGAAGCGAAATGCGGGGGGAAGTGAGAATCGCTTTGCTTTGCAGATCTTTGGGTCGAAAGGGATGATCGAACTGCAGACGGGTTATATGCAACCAGCGGGAATACTCCGTGATCCTACTTGGGCACCTTATCGATCCAAGAAAGCGTGGGAGATAATCACTTCAGGCGGTATCAATAAACCAGAGCTCCAGCGTGACATCCGTTACGAGAACGCGCACACTGAAGCGCTGCGTGACTTAGCAGGCGCGATTCGAGAGCAGCGTTCTCCTAAATGCAATGGCCTGATGGGGCGTCGAATTACTGAGTTGATTGTGGCCGTCTACGCGTCCCAAGTTTCCGGCAAAGAAGTCTCTCTGCCACTATCCGAAAGAACGAATCCGCTTGATTCATGGAAGGGGTAGTTTAT
>JBILTA010000110.1:0-11180 GCA_044371785.1 Pirellulaceae bacterium
TCGACAACATCCGGTATGGCAATCTCAGCGCCACCGAAGAAGAAATTCGAGAGGCAGCCGTCCTTGCCCATGCGGATGAATTCATCACCAAGCAATTGCGAAACGGTTACCAAACCCAAGTGGGCACCGGGGGCCAATTCTTAAGCGGTGGCCAGCGACAACGTATTTCCTTGGCTCGAGCCCTGCTGCGCAAGCCCGAAATACTCATTCTGGATGAAGCCACCAGCCAAATCGATATGAACAGCGAACTGCTCATCCGCGATTCACTAGCTCAACTCAAAGGCAAACAAACCATCCTCATCATCACGCACCGCGAGGCCCTTCTGGACCTAGCAGATGTCATTTATGAGGTCCGAAATGGCCAGCTGGTGGAAGTTTCAGCCTTCCGCTCGGCCGCTGCGTAGCATCTCGGTTTTCTTTTTACTACAATAAACTCGCTAGATTCGCTGATTTGTAACGGTCATTCCATCGTCACGTCACTGATAACTCGGGTTTATTCTCAATGACATTGTCTTCGCTTCTTCGCGTTCGCAAGTGGCTGCGCCCTTCCCTTAACACCTCGGCACTGATTGTTGCAGCATCCATACAACCTCTGCATGCTCAAGAAAAATCCGTTCCCGTTTTTCAGGATGGTGAAGCCCAAGTCGTTGCCGGCTTCAAAAGCGACTGGATCGAACACGACCTCTTCGTCGAAACAGAATTCGATTCAGATCAAGATGGCAAACTTGATCGAATGCACGTCAGTGTGACTCGTCCAAAACAAACAGATAGCGAAGGCTTAAAAGTATCTGTCATCTATCAATCGAGCCCGTATTACGCTGGCATGGGTTCTACCTCAGCAGAATACATGTGGAGCCCAAAGCAAAACCTCAACTCACCTCCGCCGAAACACGAACCTTCTCCGCCGATTCCACAGCAGAGCAAACGTCCTAAACTATCAGGTGAACATGTTGGGGAATGGGTACCTCGCGGCTTCGCCGTTGTGCACTCTTCCTCTCCAGGTACCGGACTTTCTCAAGGCTGCCCAACCGTGGGAGGTGCGAATGAATCTTTAGCACCCAAAGCCGTTATCGATTGGCTCAACGGTCGCGCCAAAGGCTTTACCAGCGTGGACGGTAACGAAGAAGTGAAAGCGACTTGGTGCACTGGCAAAGTCGGCATGATTGGCACGTCATACAACGGCACGCTCTGTCTCGCAGCAGCCACAACCGGCGTCGCAGGCCTTGAATGCATTGTCCCAGTGGCACCGAACACATCGTATTATCACTACTATCGTTCGAACGGTTTGGTGCGTCATCCTGGTGGATACATGGGTGAAGATATCGATGTGCTGTATAACTTCATTCACTCCGGTTACGAAGAAAAACGCGAGTACTGCGACTGCAACATTCGCGACGAAGGTATGCTCAAAAACTTTGACCGTACCACGGGCGACTACAACGAGTTCTGGAAGAGTCGAGATTACATCCATCAACTCGATTCGATGAAAGCGGCTCTGTTTATGTCACACGGTTTCAATGACTGGAACGTGATGCCCGAACATAGCTATCGCATTTATCAAGCGGCACAAAAGAAAGGTTTGCCTTGCAAGATCTATTATCATCAAGCGGGACATGGAGGCCAACCACCTGTATCGTTGCTCAACAAATGGTTCTCGCATTATCTATACGGCGTTGAAAACGGTTTCATGAAGGAACCCAAAGCGTACATCGTTCGAGAAGGAAATCGAAACAACAAGCCCGACTCCTATGCAGACTACCCTAACCCTGAAGCGAAAGTGGTCACATTCCAACCTTCAGCAGGGGGGCGTACCACGGGTGAATTGAAACCAGCTCTTAGCGGCTCAGTTGCTTCACCGTCGAAAATTGAAGATGTCGTCGACAACTTTTCTTTCAGTGCGCCGCAGTTAATTCAAGCGGAATGGAGTACGCATCGTTTGATCTACGCAACTCCAAAATTGAGTCAGCCCTTGCACCTCTCAGGTGTCCCCAAAATTAAGCTCCGAGTTGCCTGTGATCGTCCAAACGCGTGCCTTTCGGTATGGTTGGTAGCGTTGCCTTGGACCGACAGCCAACGCATCACCGACGATGTGGTGACGCGTGGCTGGGCTGATCCCGCGAATGCTGAATCGATCTGGGAAGAGAAGCCCATGAAACCGGGCGAATTCCGCGATGTGGAATTCGAGCTACAGCCGGATGATCAAATCCTGAAAGCGGGCGAACAACTCGGCTTGGTGATTTTCTCGAGCGATCGCGATTTTACCTTGTGGCCCGAGCCAGGTACCAAACTCGAAATCGACCTAAGCCAAACCGAACTGCATTTGCCAGTCGTCGGTGGCCAAACTGCGGTCGAAGAAGCCTTCAAGCCCGCTCCACAACCTGAGAAACAATAAGCTCACGTTGTAATGGCGAGTTGACCGCGAACGACACCGAGACCACGCAAGTAGATTCACGCCTCCTGCCCTGTGCAGGGGGTTCTGCGTCTGAACAGCTAGCCGCCCCGTGAAAACAGCCCCGTGAAAACAGCACTGTGAAAACAGCACTCTGAAAGCCCAGCGTCAAACCGACGCTAACGCGCGCGGCGAATGAGGCACACATCCACTGCTTAGATGCCGAGTCGATTCTTGAGACAAGCGAGATGTATTTGAGCGACCGACGCGCGAGCGTTCCAGCCTGCAAGTTCCGCAGAGCGAATTAAGCCTTCTAAGATTTCTACATACGAACTCAACTCATGTGAACCAACGTCCCAGCCCGCTCGATAAAATGCATCGTAGGCACCAACCGGATTCTGATTCGCTAACTCCTGCTGCGCTTTATCGAACCAATACTTGCGAATATCAAGCCGGCCTGATTTCAGCGGAGAGTTCCACAATAGATTCAAATAAGCATCGTTGCGTACAGAATCTGGCAAATGATCTTTCAATGCGAACAGACGCGCAGCACTAAATTTGCGGAATCGCTCGTCATACCAATGCGTTCGCACGGTAATTGACTGATCCGAGAAAACACTCGTCAAAATACCATGACGATAACTTTCAATCGCTTGCTCGATCTGGCCAGCTCGCTCACAACTCCACCCCAACACATCAAACACCCAACCTAAATCGCTTCGGGAAGCAGCCAAATATCTGGCGACATCCGCGGCCCGATTCCAATCTTGAGCGTCTTCCGCATGCGCATCAACATTTAGCGCTGCGAACAATTCGCTGCGACGTTCGTGCGGTATCAAACGGCTATCGAACATCCATTGGATCATTTCTGGTTCCCATGCGACTTGGAACTTGCGAGCTAAGCCAGGATCTGCTTTCTCTTTTAATACCCAATTAATCGCTGTGAGAATTCCATCAAACAACACGGCTGGATTATCAGCCAAGCGCCGAGTTAACTCAGTATGAGGTCCACCTACACGGGCTGGATCGCGCAATTGAATGTTGGGAATTGGCCCTAGATCATGAAGTTGTTGTCGTTCGCAGGCCCATTGCCATAGATTAAGCTCCTCCCTGCCAGCAGCATTTTTACTACTCACCAATCCGCTGGCATAAGAAGCGGAAGGTGTTGAGGCTCGAGTGCAATCAAGCAAGATCGCTTCACTGATGTTCTTGCCAAACGGAAGCCAATCGCCTCCGCCATGATACCAATGCACCACTTCTTGAATGGTATCGTCTGCTCCAACCCGCCAACATAGCCAATCGCCATAACGATTGCTGATAACAGGGAGCGTATCGGGCAACATGAAACCGGCCCAAATCGAGTCGGGAGTGGAACTTAAGAGTTCATCTGGATGCAGCGCATGTTGGAACTCTCCGCCGCAGGCATTTTTCCACCATCCAGAGTCCAACCAAGCCGTGCAATCTGGATCGAGCTTCAAGCGAAATCGCTCACTGATTCGATCCGACCAACGCTCTGTCATTAATCCGATTCCAAGACGCTTGCCGGTCAACATGAAACCCATCGCTTTAATCGATGCCACCTAATCGCCATTTGCACTTCTTCACTTTTGCTCTTTACGAACCTGTGAACCGTAGCATGCGACAAAGCGAACCATCGCAGTCCAAACCACTTGGTCGAAGGTACTCGACCGGTGCCGTAGCGATTATTCCGATTGTACTACGATTCCTTCCCAAATTTGGGTGTGAACGACGATTTCTTACAAAATCGCAGCCGAATCGAAAGTGTCAACGGATTCTTAAGAATGAACCTCGGATTCAAGCAAAAATCGTTCGCTCAGGTTGCCAGAACCGTCAAACTCTAGCCGACTTGGCTCGGTCAAAATTTTGAGGTCACCCCGTTTCTGGGCCTGCTCAAAAAAGACTTCACTGCATTCGACTTCGTTGAGATGCAAGGTATCGGGAATCCACTGAACTGTGACCTCAGGTGCTGGCGTCAAGCCCGCCATTCCGACCGCAGCTTCAATGGCCGCTCGATCCGACGTAAACGAAATCGGAACCATCGCAGCGGTCACATGGCCCGCCGTCAAACAGTTTATTTTGGTCGATTCCAAATCCATACCATCGATCACACGCTGATGGCAGAGTTCTGAAATACCGATCCCCGTCGCATTGCCATGCGTAGCAGGTGTTAGCCCGCGCACATAGATGTTGTGAATGCGAGGAAGTTCATCACCCGTTGGAGCGTGATCGTTGAACTTTCGCCCAACCACATTCGTATCCATCCCCGCGCCGCTGATATCTTTGCCGATGCGATCGACAATCAAAACTTCGCATTCATCAAACGGCAACTTCGGCAACCAAGAGCGAACTCGATTCAACAACTGTGCCTCTTCAATTTCAATACTCTCTGGCGCACAGGCAACAATGTCGGCCGTCTCTTCATCACCATTCTCCAAAATTCCCAAGCCACCGATGATCCGGCACTTTGCCACCACTTCACGCACAACGGCTCGTATGATTTGATCAAAAGAATATTTCATGATCGCGCGATGATAAACTTCTGCTCCATTGGTTTTCCCTAAACCGATAAGCATCATTTTCATCAAGCCACTCTCAATGGAACCGGCGAAACGAGTATGCGGCTTGATGCGATTGACCACCAAAACATGCTGAGCTTGATAGGCGTGGCGATCGAAATGTACTGGAAAGCCCTCGGAGGCTTGGCAGACAATGACCGTTTCCATCGAAGAACGAATCTCGCAACCGAGCGACTCTTCCGTCATGCCCAACCGACCCAACAGCGCTTTTTGTCCATCTGCGGTTGCCCCGCCATGACTCCCCATCGCAGGCACAACATAGGGAACCCCACCCACGCCTTTCACCGCGTCGACTGCAGCTCGAATGATCTTTGGAATGTTGGCGATACCACGACTCCCCGCAGTGATCGCAACGGTTTCCCCTGGTCGCACGCCAGTGAGAATCCCTTTCGCATTTAATTGCTCCCTAACGCGTCCGGGAATATCCTCAACGCGCGGTGCAGGAAAATGCTGACGAACTCGAAAAAACCGTGGGAGGGATTCCATAACGCTTTTAATCCAGGCAGGTGAAAAGCCAATCGATTGCGGGGAAGGATCACAGCCGCCAGACGCCCCACCAAAAGAAGTAAGAAGTCTCTTTTTTTGGGTGAGAAAACAGGCTGCGTGAAATAATAGCCGAAAATCGGTCCCGAAATTAGCTGGAATTCGCATGTAGTCTGCCTGAAATGAGCGTCAGAACCCGCAAACTCAAAACTTTATCGCTCGCTGAAAAAAATTTTCTCTTCCGAAACAAGAATTCCCAGGGTGCGGCGAATAGCTCCATGAATAAAGCCGTTGGGTAGGAACGCTCAACGGTCCAAGTCACTGGACATCTTACAAGGGTTGAGCTGATTGTGGGCACGACGCCCCATTAGCGGCGAAATGTCAAGTGCGGGCTGAGATAGCCGGCTCAGACACGACACTCGGTTTTCGGCGAACAATGAAGGGGATCGTAAAATGATGAAGAAAGTTTTGTTAGGAACACTGGTCGCAGGGGGTGTTGGGGTGCTGTTCGTAGGAACTCCGCTCGCCTATTACGCTCGCACGGCATACAGCACCGTTCGAGATACCGTCAAGGACAGCGTGCCGATTCAGATTGAAATCAAACGCGCACGCCAAATGATTGATGAACTCAAGCCCGAAATCGCATCCAATCTGCGAGTCATTGCCCAGCAAGAAGTCGAAGTCGCTCGACTCACGTCCGAAGTTGAAAGCAAGCAAAATCTGCTTGCCATCGCTCGCGACAAGATCATGCGATTGAAGACCGACTTATCCGAGGGCAAAGAGCAATTCGTTTATGCAGGTCGCAAATTCACTTCGGCTGAAGTGAAACAAGACCTCAACCATCGCTTCGAGCAATTCAAGACTCAGGAATCGGTGACAGACAAGTTGGAAAAGATCTTGTCGGCTCGTCAGCGAAACTTGGAAGCAGCACGAGCGAAGCTCAATGAAATGTTGGCTGCCAAAAAGCAGTTGGAAATCGAAGTTGAAGATTTGCAAGCTCGCTACACCATGGTGGAAGTAGCTCAGACCGAAAGCAAGCTCAACTTGGATGACAGTGCTTTGAGCCAAACCCGTCAAGTTTTGGATGACATCCGTACCCGTATCGATGTTGCCGAGCGTTTGGTGACCAGCGAAGGGGCCTTGGAAGGCACCATCCCGCTGGACGAAGAAGCTCCTGTAGATTTGATCGACCAGATCACTGATTATTTTGGTGAAGGTCGTGAAGAAGTAGAAGCTTTGGTGAACACGAAGTAATTCGGTTCATTACACTCTAGGAACAAGACCCTACCTTTTCTGGGTCAGACGGCATAAATTGACAGGGTCGACATTACAACCGCAAGAACGGTTTAGGGTGTCGACCCTGTTATGTTAAAACGGATCATTGATAAACGTTGGTGTGGTGAAGGATTGGTTATGCGAAATTGGTTAGCCAAAACGGTAGCGGTCGAACATCGCACGCCCGAATCGCCATCCCCATCCCCAAACAATCCAACGGGCCCTTCTGCGATGCCGCAATTTTTGTGGATCGACGGGGTTGGTGGATACCGTATCTGCTTAGGTGAGGAATGGGTGATTGGCCAAGCCATCCCCGGCAATCAAGTTGACCTCACCATTCTTGGTGATTTGAGTCGTCGAGCCCTTGCGCTACGTCGCTCGGGCCGTGACTACTTCCTGCAGCCTTGGCAAGATGTCCGCATCAATCAACAGCCCGTTGATCGGCCTGCTTTGCTTCAAGATGGTTCCGAAGTCACCATTGGACATCGAGTACAACTGTCCTTCCATCTGCCGAACCCCTGGAGTTCCTCGGCCGTCCTAAAGTTGCTCAGCAATCATCGCTGGCAACCATCGGTTGACGGAGTGATTCTATTGGCCGACAGCATCGTATTGGGTCCAATGGAAGGGAGCCATATCGTTTGTCCTTTTTGGAATAAAGAGCTTGTCATCTACCGAGATGGCAACAAGCTTTTTTGTCGAAGCAGCTATGAAGTTCAATTGAATCAACAGATACGCAGCGGTGAATTTGAACTTCACGTTGGAGACAAAATTCGCAGCGAAGATTTATCGTTTGGTTTGGAATGAGATTGTTACGTCCTTGAGAAAAATGACGCGACAAAGGTTTTCGCTGAAACCGAAAGTCGCCGATGAAGATACAAGTAAGAGTGGTTGGATTTGGGTGCCCGAAGCGCCCATCCGCTACATAAACAGTGCCCAAGAAGTAAGTGCAACTAAAATTAGAAGAACGCCGACGGCTTAGAATGACAGACGTCGGGTTTGGAAGACGAATCGCTATGGCACTCTTTACGAAGAAAAAAGTGGAACTTGAAAAGAGCCCCATCGTTGAGAATGGCCTGGAGAATGGTCCAGCTAGCCCACAAGAGAAACAGGTGGTCGCAATGAGATTTACCTACGGAAATGGCGATACGCCCCTGTCGGGATACACGATCAAGCGCGGTGTAGGCACCGGCGGTTTTGGCGAAGTTTATTTCGCGCTCAACGATGCAGGTAAAGAAGTTGCACTCAAACGCATCCAACGCAATTTAGATGTCGAGATGCGTGGCGTTCGCCATGTACTCAACCTGAAACACCCGAACCTCATTGCTCTCTTCGACATCCGTTTCGATGAAGAAGGGCAGGGGTGGATTGTTATGGAATTTATGCAAGGTCTCGGGCTCAAAGATGCCCTAGATCGTTCTGCTAGTGGTATGCCCGAAGAAGATGTTCTGCGATGGTTCGGGCAGATCGCAGCCGGCGTAACACACTTGCACGACAACGGTATCGTCCATCGCGATTTGAAGCCCGCAAACATTTTCGATGACCGCGGCATCGTCAAGATCGGTGACTATGGCCTGTCGAAATTCATCTCTGCCAGTCGCCGTGGTGGACAAACCGAAAGTGTTGGTACCTTCCATTACATGGCACCAGAAGTCGGCAAAGGTGAATACGGCAAAGAAATCGACATCTACGCACTCGGCATCATTTTATATGAAATGCTCACAGGCGATGTCCCGTTCAACGGCGAAACCAGCCAAGAGATCATCATGAAACATTTGACAGCTGATCCTAATTTGGATCGCCTGCCAAGTCCTTATCGTGAAGTGATCGGCAAGGCGCTGCAAAAGAATCCTGCCGCACGCTTTAAAGACGTGCGTGAGATGCTCGCTCCCTTAGGGCTCGCCATCGACCAAGGTGGTATGGTAACTCGAATGACGAAGCCAGGTCCTGTGCCTGTGGTGGCGACCGCAAGTCGCGAACCAATTCGCACGCCTCCACCGCGACTGGAGCAAGCACGAACTCAACCTACCGTCGCTGCCCATTCACCCTACAATGGCGCACACACTTCGAATCCATCTTCAAACTCGCTTCACTACGACGAGCCTATCGCCCGTATGGTCAAGCAAAAGATGGCCGGTGTCCGCGATTGGTGGCAAGGTTTACCCCAAAACGGAACGCGGTTGGCCTTATCGATCGTCGGCATCTACATGCTGATCTCGTACGGTGCCTTGTTGGTTCCAATCGTCGGCGTTGCGTTACTGATGTACGTTCCGTATTTCATCCTGTGGTGGTTCTTTCGCCCACCGATGCCACAATCCACGTACCAACAGGCTCAACCTCTGGCTGGATCACCACCACAATATCAACCACAACCAAGGCCCCAGCCACCTGTGCTCTATCCCGTTGCCAATCACGCACCGCAACCGGTCGCCTCATTGGCGCAGCAAAGGGCAGCTGCACCGAAGTTAACCGCTAAACAAATACGACAAGCTCAACAGCGCAAGATTGCCTTGTTGCCTATGTCTGCACGAGTGCAATCCTTTACTGGCAGCCTACTCGGTTCGACCATGGTGATGGCCATCCTGGCTGGCTTGGCAACGATATCTCCGGTTGTTTCATCCGGCGGTCAAGCTGGAGCGGTTGCTGCCTGTGCCTGGTCTGCATTTATGGCCTTAGCTACCACTTGGACTGTACTCACGTTTTCAAAGCTCTGGGAAACGAACGATGGCGATAACGCCACACGCCGTTTCTCGATGCTGGGCGCAGGACTTGGTTTGGGATTAGCTGCTTACGGTATGAACGAATACTTGGCTGTACCCTGGAGCGATCTACCCGCTGTCATGTCCCATTCGAATTGTGTAGCTCAAGACTGGGATGGTTTTTACGCGACCGATGGCTCGCCAATGCTACCTGCTTACCTCGCACACTTCGCTCTGCTTATGGGCCTAGTTCGTTGGTGGCGACAAGCTGATCCACTTCGAACCAAACGCTTCAGCATCTTTGCTGTGATCGGAGCTGTGATCGGCGAGTTGATCGTCAATGCAATTTTCCGTATGCCACAACCGTGGGGCATATTGATCGCTGTTGGTAGCAGTATGGCCATCCAGCTCGCATCACCCAAAATGTTCGCCGACCACGATGATTCAGCTCAAGAAGCACCGATTGTATAGTCTTCCGTTTCATGCCCACTAGCCACGACTCGAAACCCCGACGTTTCTCTCGCAGCATTTTTGAAATCGAAAACAAACTCCCATGCAAAACATGAAACTCAAAATCCGCCAAGTTCTGCTCGGGCGCATCTTGCTGGGCCTTGCTGTTGGCTCGTCGACGTTATTGACCCCAGCGGCCGTACTTGCCGCACCGCAGGAAATAACTCCCGCAGAATCTACAGACTCCAATACCCAAACGGAATCCGATAAGAGCACTGATGCAAAGCAAAGTACGGAAGCGAGCAATAGCACGGAGGTAGACCCTGCTAAGGGCAACAGTGCCGAAGTGAATAGCGCGACGGAATTGGGCTTACTTGATACAACGGATGATGCAAAAGCTTCATCTGAGCCTAGTTCGTCAGAAGCTTCTGAAAAAGCAAGTGAATCGGAATCAGCAGATGCTGCGAAGGAACTCAACGTTCCGCCAAAGAACGTTGTTCCGCTTTATGAAAAGGACCGCCCCGAATGGCTCTTCAAAGCGCCAACGATTGAAGATGGCAAACTGGTTTTGTACGTCGGTGGCGAACTTTTGTCCCATGAATCCGAGTGCGAAAAGAAACAACCCGCCTCCATGTATGCAGAAGTTTGTCAGTACTTCGATAACGAGGTGTTTCATGAGCAAGATGCCACCAGTCGCACTCCACTCACCGGTGAACTTATTGCAAACCGTTGGGTCGATGCCAAAGAAAACTATGTTGCCAAAGTCCAGACCTCCGAAGGCACCATGTATCAACTCTGGTCCATCGTGCGTATTGATGATGAAGGCCTAAAAAACATCAAGGAATGGCACCTCTCCACGGTTCAACCCACTCGAATCCGCTCACTCGGCTTCGGGCTCATCGGAATCCTGAGCGGTATCAGCCTGATCCATCTCGGCGCACGCTTTACCGCAGGTCGAGCTAAAAAGAAGAGCTAAATCACGGCTGCTTTACGCCTGATTCCTTGCATCAAGACGAACACAAGGTCTTGTGTTACACTAGAGCGATAGTTGAAGAAATCCTCGACCAATCACACAACGACCGCTAACGGATGACTCGCATGTCTTCGGACTCTACGACCGCTGATCAACTTCTCATTGAACGCGTCCGACGTTCCGACCAACTAGCTTGGTCCGAGTTGATCCAACGTTATGAAGGTCGACTCCTTGCGTTTATTGATAGCCGGGTCGGTGATCGCGCTACGGCCGAAGACATTGTGCAAGAAACCTTTATTGGGTTTCTAAATAGCCTT
>JBILTA010000630.1:0-3485 GCA_044371785.1 Pirellulaceae bacterium
TGGCGACATTTTTGTACCGCGCGGTTTGAGATGTGTGATGCAAGAATGCCGATCAGCGCCGTGCTGGCGCTGATCGTGTTAATAATGCGGCTGTACTTCGTTCGTCGAACTGCATTCGATACCACCACAAGCGGTGTCTATTTCACCTGCGGCGCCTTGTACGGCTCGGGACATAATGTGTCATTGGACGCGTTAGCGTCGCCGTGACTAATCTTGAGACAGAACTTGTTGTTCCCAGTCAGGCCACCTGGCATCGGAACCTTGACCAGTACCCAATCATTAGGTGCCAACGGACCAATTTTGACTGGGGAGCCCAGTGGAGTGTTTCCAGTCTGTCCGTCGCCGACGGATTCTAGCATGGCGGTTCGCCCCCCTGCCGATGTATCCGATCCCACATTCCGTACTTTGCCAACGAGGATGATTTCACCGTAGGGCGACGACCACGGAATTTGACCTTGGATCAATCGCGTAAGGAACTGATTATCGCTTTGAGGCACGGTCCCCTCGAGTCGCCCAAGAATCGCTGCGGCTTGCTGAGCAGTGATCGTCGGTTGCGATGGACATCGAAAGAAGTAGCTCAAAAGGTTTGTACGGTCTGGTTTGAAAACCCACGCAGGGCCACCTTTGGGATTTGGAATGGTGGCGGTCGAGAATCCAGGATCACATACCTTCCCCGGCCACTTTGCACCCCAATAGTCTGCTCCAGGATCGGGTGGGGTGTCGGAGAACCCGTCACCGTCCATGGCTTGTTCGGTCGTCGTTCCACTCTTGTTGCGATTGGGGTCATGGATGTAGTCAGCAACTAAGCTATCAACATTTGCTGCTGTGATTTTGGACGGGTCTTTACCATAAATTAATTCGCTGCCGTCCCCGGGGAACGTGTGGAAGAGGTGGCCAAGGAAATGCCCCAGTTCGTGACAGAGTCCCGACGGGTCGATACCGTCTGTCGGTAGCCAAATATGCGTACCGCCGTTTGCCGCCCAGCCATTGGGAGTATTGGCGTCGGGGCCAAATGCGGAGAACAAGACGATCTTGCTCTGAAGCGCGGGCTTGTTGGCGTATGCGGCTGCGTTCTTATCGTGGTCGACCAGATCCCATGAATTGATCTTCGTGTTCTTTAAATCCTCCCAGTCTTTCTCTGGATCAAAAACGAATCTTAGGTGAACTGGATCGAACACTTTGTTCGCCATGGCAACGCCTTGTTGTATTTGAGCCTTCGTCATCTTTGACTTTCGTTGACCATTATCATCTGCACAGGCGACGACGTGAATTCGTAGTATCCACTTGGCGGATTTCATGTTGTCGACCGTACCGAAAATCTCTACAGCAGCCAGGTCATTGGTAGGCGTCAAGGGAACCTTGGGGATGCTCAAATTCGAAATCTCGACAACATCGCGAAGATGATTATGAAAGTTCACCACGGAATCGTCGCGCATCGAAGGAAGATGTGACGGATCTAGAGACAGCGAATTCAATTCAGCGAGCAATGTTGAGAGACGACGACGGGACGCGACTTCCGTTGTGCGTGCCGAAACAAGGGACTTGAGTTCAGCGAACGGATATGCATGGCTGAGGCGAGCACCATCCGGACGCGTAAAGACTTTTCGTTGAAGCGTGTCCAATGCCAGTAGTAAATCGCGTTTCTCCGTCCCGCTGGGCCGCGGAGCGTGAGAGATAAGGCAAGGTATAGGCCCCGTCGAAATCTTAACTTGCGGGATCGTTGGAACTTTCGTTCCTGCAGTCTCTCGCCTGCCGCCAGATTGGTCGGGTCTGAGAGCGCCAGGCCGTGCAGGCTTACTCTCCGGTGTTTGATGCTTCAATGTCCGATCGAGCTTTGTTTTCGGTTCATTCTGGAGGGCATCCGGCTTTGGCAAAGAATCGACTAGGGCCTGAAGTCCACGATGAGTCACCTTAAACGTGGATAAACTGAATACAGAAGAATTGCGCCGCTCCATTGCAAAGTTATCGAACGCTTTTGAAATTGCCCAAAGCTTATCAATCGAAGCACGATCGAGATTGCCGGGTGTTATTGCAGCCAGCTTTTTGAGTTCCTCTAGATGAAGCTGGTCTTTGACTTCAGGCGCCGCTTTCACTCTCGTGAGTTCCGCTTCCAGGCTTGCAATGTTTTGCAAAAGTGAAGTTGTAGGGTTCACTTTAGAACGGTTAGGAGTCCTTGTCTGGGCCGATGCAAAATCGACACTCGAACACGTAAATATGGCGATGATCAGGGTATGTAAAAAACAACAATAAACTGGTTTTATACGTCTCATAATTCAACCTCTAAAGTAAGAAAGATGGGTAGCGCCGTATCCGTTCGGTTTGTTCGTCGAGCAAAAAATAAGTCAGCATTTTCCCTGCGAATAATACTTGCTAAGGATTCATGACGTAAAAATCGCATCTATCCAAGCCGGACTTAAAAAGCTAGAATCGCATTGCTCAACTGGTGACTGCAGCTAATGCGAGTAAGGATAGTGGATACTTCTTGTTGAAAGCTTTCACTGGAATGTTTTGACTGAAACGATTTCAATCTTTGCGAACTAAGGAGCCTAGCACTGTTGAGGCCCAGTTCGCTCGATCGGCGTTTGAGCTAGTAGGCGCTGTCGTGTTCGAACAGTTCATCCCTGACTGTGACAATAAACCTCCGTGGCCATCTTCGAAGAGGTTGTTGAAGAATCCTTCAAGATCGCTACGTAGCGAAGTCAATGGGCCTCGTCGGCGAATCGCTGCGGTTCCGCTAGGCATCGGTGCTGTGATTGATGTGGTCATGTCAATTTCCTTTGTTGAGCCCAGAAATTGGTTGAAGACGATACGAACGTCTTTCAGCATCTTGCCAAGTATGGCGTTTCCAACACCGACGAATATCGAGATAAAGTATTAAAAGTCTCTGGTGGTTTCTGCCATATTCGGATTCGACCACAAGGGCTAAATTGATGGGAATTCGTTCATTGCCGGACCAAGACTGAGTAGGTTGGCCAGTCTGAACCCCGCCGAGTTGTTCTGGAGTGAAGGTTATTGGACACACCCGCGCCGTACAGACCCTGATATCGAACCTTCTCTGAGAGGACGGTTTCTTAAGTGCCTACAGAACATGAGCTTAGATATTTCGAGACCGATTCGGTCGGCCTGTTTTAGCGTGCCGCGTTACGGAAAATCTGCTTAACAGAAAGCCAGTTCGAGACCTATCAGGGCCAGTCAAAAGGTCGCGGAAACGACCGCGAAAGGTGAGCATTCACCACATGTCGAGTTCCGGTCCGAATTCTCACGTGGAATTCTTGCTCTCTTGATCTATGCTCACAGCCTACTTCAGGTGTGCAAAAAGTGCGATCCACCCGGTGATTGCCTATCGTTTTACGGCATCCGACGATGGCTAGCTTCCGCAACGTGTACACCGCACTTCTGCTCGTCATCGCTGGCTCAACCCACAAGGAACTGGCTCGCCAAGTGACCTATCTCAAGGCGGAAAACAAAATCCCAAAACTGGCCTG
>JBILTA010000111.1:0-11154 GCA_044371785.1 Pirellulaceae bacterium
CGCTAGCGCAATCTCTTTATCGCGCTCCGCTCGCACGTAGCTTCGCTGAAGATCCGTGCCTGCGTGTTTCCGTAACAGCCGTGTACCTTTATTTCGACATTGCATCGAGTTCCGCGATGGAAAATCGCCAAGCGTGAAAATTCCCGATATGTAAACCGTGGTCGCGACAGAGTTGAGCTACGGACAGCCCACTTTCTCTTTGCTTGCGAATCCACTCCCGTCGCTCATCCCACATCGCCTCTCGAACTGTGCGTCCTGCCATTGCAAAAGTTCCTTTCAGTGAGTTGGAAACTAAAAACCAACCCACTAAACTAACTGCAACGTCAAGAATGCCTAACTCGGACGCTTACGAAGGTTTCAAATCGACTTATCAAATTCTTTTAAGGCAACGTCAAGATCCTTCAAGTGATCGATCAGGTGCCATAGCCTGTCCAACAGTTGCTCGGCGTTTTTTTGAAAACAGGAAGGATCGACGCTGCCGTCAATCAGTCCTGCGAGTAACGGGCGGATAGCCTCAATCTCCCAATAACTCTCAATTACATCAATCGGTATGCACACGAAACGCTTATCCGAGAAATCAATTACAGACGAATATCGCGTTACAATTCTTCTAGCAAGCTCGTGAATTGTCGAATGATCAATTTGGTTGTTCTCGTCATTCATGGAGTTTTCTCATTTCTTCTGCCTTATTCCGTAAGGCCTCTTCAAGTTCGTCGATGTACTTTTTAAGCTCGTCCTTTTGCTTGCAGTTCTTTAAATCATTCCACCTATCTCGTGCAATTCTGATTGCCTTCTGTGCATCTTCTACCCACTTGCGCCACCATTCCCTTGGATCTCCACCATCCGGACTCCCTTTACCGTCGATTTTCCCCATATGTTCAAAATATGATTTCAACGCATCATGAACGCGATCAATTTGCTCCCCAAGACGTCTTGCTTGAAGCACTAATTCAGAAAGCGCATCGGCGGATTCCCGGATTTCAGAACTAATCACCGGAATAGAAGGGCCAAAAGTAAGTATCCCCGCCGTTCCAAACACAAACACAATTATTGATATTGCATCTGCAGGCCCTGGAAAAGGCGTATCAGATTGAGCGCCAACTAAACAGGTCCCCCCGAGGACTCCAATCGAGGCAAACCTTGAAGGTTGGGATTCACAAGTAACTCGATTCAGGAATTCATTGCGCTCGCGCCTGATACGAGCAGCCAAATTTAGAAAATCGCCGTTCTCCGGATGTTTGGAAGCAAGCTCCCACATCTGCTTTTCCAATTCAAGTAGCCTACTCAGTTCTGCTGTTTCTTCTAGTGTCGGCTGTCTTAAGTATCTCGGATCGCTTGCATCCGTTGGAGAGTTCTCTTTGTATGGAAGCAGATTTGAATCCCCTCCACCATTGCTTTTCCGGTCTTGACTGAGAGAGTTCATCAT
Organism: Pirellulaceae bacterium; assembly: GCA_044371785.1. Classification (GTDB taxonomy): domain Bacteria; phylum Planctomycetota; class Planctomycetia; order Pirellulales; family Pirellulaceae; genus JAFLCP01. The sequence continues at coordinate 1,427 of JBILTA010000111.1, forward strand.
TTCCCCCGGAAACAACCCCACATTTCGATCTCGAACACGATAGGCTCTTCTGAATCTATCCATCATTTCCAATCCATGCTGTCGCTCAAGTTCCAACATTTGTTGCGGCGTAAGCCAAACGATTGGACCTTCCGAAGGTGGTAGTATCGGTCTAGGAGTGGCCGTCTCGTCCGACTTTAATCCCGAATCCTTTGGGTCGTCATCACCCTCCTCAAAGCGAGTCGTGTTAATGGCACTGGCGCCTCCCATTGTGACGACGCCACCCTCGCCAAAACCTCGTACGGGAACATATCCCGTCCCCTTCGGCTTATCCCCTAACAAATTCCCAACCCCATTTTCCCAGTTCGCGTACACATTCGAAGTAGCTACGTTATAGGTTTCGCGGGATTGGCCTTCGGTGAAGAGCAAGTCGGTGAGCGATTCGCGGCTGGAGAGTTGCCAATCTTCGATCGCATCAAGCATCGCTGCATCATGAGCGGCTTGGGCACTGGCACGTGAGGTTGAATAAGCCGCTTGAGCATTGGCGGCGGAGATGGCTTTTACGGTCCAAGGAGTAGTGCCTAAATTGATCGAGCCGCTGAGGGTGTTGGCCCAGGAGGTGTCGCGGGCAGCGTAGTATTGCGCATCGCGAGTCTTGATCGCGCTGCGGCGCGTGGCCCGTTCGACACCTGTGTCGCCGTTGGATGATGCTGAGCCATACTGGGCATCGAGCGATGCGACCGCTTGATCGTAAAGACGTTCAGCCCCTGCGATGGAAGCTTCTTTGTCTTTGGTCGCTTGGGCTAACGTAGAATTGAGCTGCGTCAACGCGGCCTGCTCGGCACTCTTACGAGCGGCTTCGGCATTACCAGTCGCTGTGCTATGAGCACTATTGGCATTGTTGACCGCCGTCGTGTGAGCTGATTCGTTACCCGTGAGCTGCTTCTGCAAATCGGCATTCGCTAGCGCAATCTCTTTATCGCGCTCCGCTCGCACGTAGCTTCGCTGAAGATCCGTGCCTGCGTGTTTCCGTAACAGCCGTGTACCTTTATTTCGACATTGCATCGTGTTCCGCGATGCGCAATCGCCAAGCGTGAAAATTCCCGAGATGTAAACCGTGGTCGCGACAGAATTGAGCTACGGACAGCCCACTTTCTCTTTGCTTGCGAATCCATTCCCGTCGCTCATCCCACATCGCCTCTCGAACTGTACGTCCTGCCATTGCAAAAGTTCCTTTCAGTGAGTTGGAAACTAAAAACCAACCCACTAAACTAACTGCAACTTCAAGAATGCCTAACTCGGACGCTTACTCCACAACACGTACAGCATGAATGCTTAGCCGAGAAGCGTCAGGTTGCGGAAGACAAACAATACTATCGATTGCAAGCCGGGCTAGCTGGAACACATCCCTATGCCTCCACCACTGGCCTTCCAGCGCCCAAGTGAAAGAATCTGCGATCGCCCGTTCGCACCGCGACTCGGGCCTTCTATGTCGACCACCGAGCTAGAAAAAATCCCGAAATGAGAGATGCCTAACTCGGACGCTTACAATCAAAGGAAGCTAAACCAACGAGCCTATCACGCTTGAAAAGGTGTGCTGTGCAGAACGCTCAAGATTTAGTCGATTGCGATCGCCTTAGCTGCGCAAATGTATGCGAGCAAAAGACCTTTCGTTTTCAGGTCCAGCTCTCGCAGGTCTCCGATCCACTCGTCACCAAACTCTCCCAAGATCTCGGTACACTTCTCGGCTACTTCCCCAAGATTACTCTTTCTACCTCGATAGCTCCTTCCGATTTCGTCTAGGCGGGAAGCAAGATCCGCCCTTTCACGCACTATTCGTTCAATCTCTAATTCGTATTGAACAAACTTGGCCCTCCGATTCGTAAAGAAAGGGGACATCATTTCAGTCAACACAAAAGCCTCAAATTGGCGAAGCAGAGGGAGACAACTACACGCTTTATGAGTGATACCCTTTAACGTCTCGTCATCGGTCTTTTGCCCCTGCGAGAGATCCAACATTATTCCATACCCTAAAGCTGAAATACGAGAATCTGGAAGTTGGATAGGAGCTAACCATAGTTCTACGTCAGTAAATCCGCCACTCGAGCGTTTATCATGGTAGAACAAATAGAACGCTAATTCTTTGGAACACGGCTTCAGATAACTGACCATCGTAGACGTAGAAAAGTACTTTTCGCATGAGCGAAAGCCAGCTTCTGCCAAAATCTGGTTTACGCAACGCGTAACATCTTTCCTAAAACTAATTTTTCGATCGTTTGTACTCATACTATTTATCGTGCTCTAAAATGGAGTGTTTTTGCCACAAGTCCATGTTATCCCATTGTCATTCAATAGCTTCAACAGAGGCTGCATTTCGGCGATACCACTAGGGTCGTGATCAAAATGCAAGTGGGGTTTCGCTTTTTTTGCATTTGCAAGTTCAATGTCCTTTTCCATTTGCTTTCGCATACGGCAAATTTCTTCAGCTGTACGAGGGCGATTTGAGAAGTTATCCGATTTGAATTCTATATCCATGTCCTTGTAGCTAGAATCATATATTGGACTTAGTCGGTACAATTTCCTCAATGAGCTCGCCGGATTTGCTCACTACCTTCACCGAGCCAGCTGTCACAAAGAGCAGGAAAGCGAGGGAGGCTTGATGATTTCCATTGTGAAGTTCATCAACGACTACTACCCAGTCAGCTCCCTCATTGGCGACAGACAGAAATGTAAGGTAAGTATCTACACCAATCTCCTCCGCTTCGGCTGCTCGCTTATACCAGTGTCTTTCCGCCTTAGCAATCGATTCTGGGGTACCGCCATCTCTGACCGCGAACATCGTCCCCATTGCAAAGGAGTTTTCAATGCGTTCGATAAAAGCTTGGCAGCGTTTATTGCATTAAGATCCTCTTCGACGTGGACGTGAAGTTTGCCGTCGAAATTCTAATTCAACGATCCATCCGACCAGTAATCCCCCTTGTGAAGAACGCTGCTTTGTTGCTTCCAGAATTCCCAGACATTAGGTGTTTGGAACTTAACAACATTTTCGAATTCTTGTTCGTCGAGTTCGGTCCCAAAAACGAATCCACTCCCCCATAACGCCCAAGATTGTTCACTTGGATCTGGTAATTCGTCGACAGGAAAATCGCTGTCTTCCTGATCAAACTCCTCCTCATCGTCGAAAGAATTGAAATTGCCGCCCCGAGCCCCTCCCAATGTTCCGACACCACCTTTTCCATAACCTCGCACGGGAACATATCCCGTTCCTTCCGGCTTGTCCCCCAGCAAATTCCCAACGCCATTTTCCCAGTTCGCATACACATTCGAGGTTGCGACGTTATAGGTTTCGCGGGATTGGCCTTCGGTTAAGAGCAAGTTGGTGAGCGATTCGTTTCTGGAGAGTTGCCAATCTTCGATTGCATCGAGCATGGCTGCGTCATGCGCTGCTTGCGCATTAGCACGCGTTACAGAATACGCCGCTTGACCATTGGCGGCGGTGATGGCTTTCACGGTCCAAGGTGTGGTGCCTAGAGTGGTCGAGCCGCTGAGGGTATTGGCCCGGGAGGTGTCGCGGGCAGCGTAGTACTGCGCGTCGCGCGTCTTGATCGCGCTGCGGCGCGTGGCCCCTTCGACGCCTGTGTCGCCTTCGGATGATGCTGAACCGTACTGGGCATCGAGCGATGCGACCGTTTGATCGTATTCACGCTCAGCGGCTGCGATGTCCGCTTCTTTATTCTTCAATTCGTCCGACAACTTCGTATTCATCGTCGACCGCGCAGTTTGCTCTTGGCTCTTGCGAGATGCTTCTGCGCTGGTGGTTGTATTGGTATACGCATCGTTGGCAGCTTGAACGGCACTGGAATAAGCCGATTCGTTGCCGGTGAGTTGCTTTTGAAGTTCTGCATCGGCAAGGGCGATCTCCTTATCGCGCTCGGCATCCAATAATGTGTCGCCAATAGACTTCGCGATGGTCATTAATGTGCTAACATACTCTTCGCGTGCAGCTGCCGTGGCAACATCGTAATCTTTGATGGATTTGCCCACGTCCGTAGTATATTTCACACCAGCGTTTTTGACGCCAATGGCTCGCTGCAAAATGTTGTCGGTCGTGTCAACGGTGTAGGTGGTCTCAATCGCGCCAACATCAGCACTCCATTGCAGATAGTTGGGGATTTCGGTATGCCACCACTACCGACTATTGAATTAACGAACGAACGAACGGCGTTCGCAGGTTATGGTGAGGATATCTAATCGTTACACTCCAGCGAAATAGCAACCTATTCGTCAGCGTAAGAATCTCGTATTCAAGAGTCGGCTCGGGCTTGTCGCGAAAGCATCAGAGTTAGGAAGGTTATTGTGTTTGCGTGAAGGCTTCTTCGCCCAAACTTGGAGGTTCTGAAACATCAATCTGAGAGCAAGGAAGCCCGACGTGAAACGCAAATGGAAAGCGAAACTCGCTCAAAGAAGAATACCTCAATTTGTAGCGGCGGAACTCTTCATTCATCAGCAATGGAAGACGAGGCTTCGCTAACTTGCAGAGGTGTGCCGCTCGCAGCTGAAACAAATCAGACCCGCGCAGATTCTCCATAAATTCCTTGATCTTACGCCAAATTGCCTTTGGTCGAGCATGCATTAATCGAATCCGCCCACAGTCCGGTAGAGCTCTGAACTTTTGGAGTGCGACCAAAACGGCCCAATCACTGACTTCTCCGCTTGATTTTGTGATAGGTCTCGTTCTCATTCGGCAACAAGTGATTAAAAACTTTCCGAATTGCAAAAATTGTCTCTTTTGCTTCCAATGAATCCTCTAACCCATTGACGACTAGCCTATACGAATAATCACGCGATTTATCTACAATGAAGCAGCGTGCCTTAATTAAATCTCGCTCACTCAATTGTGAGCAAAGAACAACGCGGCCTTCGTCGGTACAAACTTCCATAGCAGATTTAAAAATGGCACTCTCAGTGTTCTGATCCAAAGGAATCGTACCTTCAATCATGTTTTGTCTAGGGAAAGTTTCCCGAACCAAATAATCGAAGTATGTCTGCCTTGAGTGCGAGTAGACTCGGTAACTAACATTCGTTAAGGGATAAGACGAAAAAAACTCGAACGTTATGTAACGACTTGCGATGGCATCGCGTGGAAGTTTCCTTATGGCCCATTTATGATACAAACCCACGATTACGTCTTCGAGCATTCGAGCTAACCTTTAATCTCTAGTTGCATACCAGATTCCCACCCCGCCGCTTAACCACACAGGCAACTCAATCCCAAAATGCAAAGGGCTGAAGTAGTTTTTAGCATGAGCAAACCCCTTCGGAAGGCTCCTCACAGCCCAGGTATGTACGACCATTTCCTCGGTCATGTTAAGTATGTTGCTGATTTTGTATGTAAAATCCGTAGCTGACAGTGTCGCTCTACGAATCATCCAATGGGCAAATTCATGACGAATTGCTCCAAGCTTATAAAGTTCATGCATCCCCGAATCTATCTCGATAACTTTCGGTTTACTTAGTAGTCGACCGAGCCGTCCAGTGTTGGCGTGATAGTAAGGAATCTCTTTCAACGTTAGACCGTACTTTTCAAGTGGCGGGAGCCAAGAACCCGCCGGGGCCGCATAAATATCATCCTTTATAGATCCAAGTGCGTTGCGAATCCCTCCGTTAAATGGCACATTACGTGCACCTTGTTCCAGTAACTCCTTACCAAAAACTTTCCCGATTGACTTAAATGCTCCGCCGATCGCTAGATCCGCGATGAACCCAACCCAGCTACCAATGTAATACGAACTGCCTCCATAGTCAGCTTGGTCGTCAAAGAAAGTGGAACGTAACCACCAGCCGATGCCGAGAGACATGTTGTCCCCAACACCGTACAGGAAGTTGAAATATTGATCGACGTAGTCCCCGCGAGTGCCGCCAAAGATTCCAATGATGGTGTCTGTGATTCCCAATCCCGATTGAGGTTCGCTTTCCGGAATTGGGATCGCATAGTCACTCGGTTGTTCTGCTGGCGCAGGTGTCGCTGGCAGGATCGGAGGAGCCGAGGGAAGTACTGAAGGGGTGGGGATCTTTGGCTGAGGCGCATCTTCATCTAAGTGTCGGAAACTAAGTTTAAAACCTGCGTCCTTCATTCGCTGCTGTTCATCATCGACAAACAGTCTGCTCATCGTCCAGCCACGGTTTTTGTGTTCTCGGATCACCTCCCATTCTTCCGGTGTATGCTCCGAAACAATTCCATAGATGCTATAGACCACATGAATCTCAGAAGGATCAGGCCGATGCGGGACATCGGTGTCTATTAACTGCTTTTCCAGACTCTCAGCATCAAAGGGATTCAGAATCCCGATAATCGAATCCACCAAGGACTCCGTCGGTACGTCCGGTGCCTCACCCGTTTTTCCGTCAGTCGCTTCATCCCAATCTGCCCAGTGGCCAGCCAAACTGTTTATATAGTCACGTTTAGCATTGGACGATGAAACGAGAGAGTTAAAGAATGCAGTTGACGTCGCATCCTGCCAATCTTCCGTCGCATCAAGCATCGCAGCATCATGCGCTGCTTGCGCATTCGCGCGTGATGACGAATACGCCGCTTGCGCGTTGGCGGCGGTGATGGCTTTGACGGTCCAAGGTGTGGTGCCCAGAGTGATCGAGGCGCTGAGGGTGTTGGCCCAAGAGGTGTCGCGGGCAGCGTAGTACTGCGCGTCGCGAGTCTTAATCGCGCTGCGGCGCGTGGCCCCTTCGACGCCTGTGTCGCCGTTGGATGATTCTGAACCGTACTGGGCATCGAGCGAAGCGACCGTTTGATCGTAGGTTCGTTCAGCCCTTGCGATCAAGGCTTCCTTGTCTTTGGTCGCTTGGGCTAACGTAGAATTGAGCTGCGTCAAGGCAGCTTGCTCGGCACTCTTGCGAGCGGCTTCGGCATTGGCGGTGGCTGTGCTATGAGCACTATTGGCATTGTTGACCGCAGTCGTGTGAGCGGATTCGTTACTTTTTAACATTCAAGCCCTTCCGCTACCGTTTCAGCCAATTTAATTTGTTCTTCCTGCGGCGCTTCGAGCCGCCTTTTGCGTCGGACTGCGTTTTGGGCCTACTGTTGGGAAGTGGTTTGGCCATTCAAACGGGGATGTGCTCCACCGCTCCCGGCTAGGGTTGCTACCGCCCTCTATAAATCGGAATTGCGGAACGCTGTCTCATCTGTTCCTTGCCGGGCTACGACGCCCTCCGACATCCATTTGGGATCGCTCGGGATGAATCGCGATGATGGTAAAGGGCAGCCATTAGGAACTTTGCTCGATGCGCTGAACGTTTTGGCTTCGATAACGTGGCCTGGCGGTGCGGTCATCATCGCTCATCATCCGTCGCTCGTCTTCGCGCTCACGGGCCTCCTGAAACGGTCTTGTGCGTTCCAGCCGAACTTGCTTCGATCGCGTGGCCTTGCGCTTCGCCGTCCGTTCCTGCGTCCCGATTCCATACCGCCATCCATGGTGTCCGCCTTTGTCTTCGGCTCGGCGTCCATGCACTCGCTTTTTCAGTTCCATCATCCTCGACTTGCGCAAGCGGCCCTGGCGATTCAGGCCGGGGACGCATCCTGCTAAAACCTTCCGATGGCATCGTGCCATCGGTCTTCAGTTCAAACCGTCTCGACAACGCAGGCCGTCAACGCGCTTCGAGCATCCAACATTGAAACGTTCGCGCAAGTTCCGCCGGACTTGAAGCGTTTCTACTTCGGCAACGTTCATTGTCCGGCGGTTTCAGAATCCACTCGAATAAATCCTACGACTTCATCCAGGTTTCGACTCCCAATCAATGCTTCTACGAGCTTACCATCGGAAAGCTTCAGCCACATGGGATGATCGCCCGCATCGGAAGATATCCGAATCGAGACATTTCCATCGACTGCATTTGATTCGACTGTTGTCTCGATATTGACTTGAAGTTCTGGAGCCCATGAATCGAATTCCTCAGGTACCTCGAATGGTCGAACGGCAACACGCATTGACGGGTTGTTCATCGCAATGCTTGATGCTAACGCGATCGTCGGTCGGTCTCGTGAATCCCAGATTGCGAAACAGAGCACAAGCCAATCACCTTGTGTTAGCTCTGGCTCAACTTGATCAGGTGACATTCGGAGTCCAAGCAAGTTCTCCGGTGCGTTCCGGAATGTGACTCGAAAGTGATCTTTATCGTCACACGTTACATCGTATTCAATGCTCATCTTGGCACCGTAATCGTAGTGGTAGTAATTCCGTTTATGGTAGACTGCTGGACGTTGCAACCGCTGATCGCATCTATGACCCGCTTATGAGCCACTGCGGCATAGTCTGATGGACTAACAAGCCGAATTGATCCTCCTGGTTTGATAACTCTCGCGATCTCGGCGGCGGTCTGCGCTGTGATAGGTGCATTTTCAAGAGAGATTCCATCCGCATGGCGTGCTCCGAACGGAAGGCTTTCACCACGACCAGGAACACGATTTGGGATAGTCCGACCAGCCGTACCCGTTGTGGACGTATTCGTGTTCGGATTTACGTTAATCGCGTTGGGATAGCGACCTTCGCCACCGATATCGATGTGGACTGGTCTATTTGGGGCGTTATCCGCGACCTTTTCAAGAGCCTGAGCTTCCGACGCGACCTTTCCAATTTTAGCTTTTGCACTAGACAGACGCAATGAGTTGGCTCCAAGTCCCATCCCTGCAAGCCTCAGGATGAACTCGCCTGCGTGGGCAGCCCTCCCTTCTTTCGAGTTTGCATATTGGTAGGCTGCGGCACCCGCCCCAACTCCGTTAACGGCGACATCCGTTATTAATACAGCTTTACCAATTCTTGTGGTCGCTTTAAAGTAAAGTCCTCCCACAAGCGTCAAGTCGCCAGCTGTCATGAGCGCGACGTAATAGACGTTTTCATCTGTTTTATTCCATACCTTGTCCCATAAAGTTCCGGTAGGAAGTAAATGTAGTGCAAACTCCAATACTTTCTCGTTCCCCTCCAATCCTGATATGCTCCTGTCATTTTTTGCGTGCTGGACAATTGCCTCATTTGAAAAACCCTCCGTTTGTAATATTTCTATCAAGACCCAATACGGTCTTGGCTCGCTGCGCGATGGCTGAAATCTCCTTTCAAATACGAAGGAAGCGCCATTAGCTTTCACCACTATAAATTCTTCTGTCCGATAGATTTCGACTCCCTCCAAACCCTGAAGGAGCTCCTCCATTTCTTTCGGTGAGATAGCTCTTCGATAAAGACCTTGCACACCTTCTTCGATAAGACTTTCATATTCCTCTATCGCGTTGTTCAATTTAGTAGAGGACGTTTCCTCTGATGGATTGGGAAGTACTGGACCATTAGGTTCCTTATTACCACCTGTCGTTGGCTCTGTCTCATCGGCAAAAAAGGAACCAGTGGATTTTCCGGAACCTTTACCTCCCAAAGTTCCAACGCCGCTTTCTCCAAAACCTCGCACGGGAACATATCCCGTCCCCGCCGGCTTATCCCCCAGCAAATTCCCAACTCCGTTTTCCCAGTTCGCATACACATTCGAGGTGGCGTCGTTATAGGTTTCGCGGGATTGGCCTTCGGTGAAGAGCAAGTCGGTGAGCGATTCGCGGCTGGAGAGTTGCCAATCTTCCATTGCATCAAGCATCGCTACATCATGTGCTGCTTGGGCATTTGCACGTGATGACGAATGTGCCGCTTGAGCATTGGCGGCGGTGATGGCTTTGACGGTCCAAGGGGAGGTACCTAGAG